>JAITIZ010000470.1 GCA_031279215.1 Planctomycetaceae bacterium | reverse complement strand
GGGGGGGTATGCAATTATTTAATTTTCAACGGATGAGGATGCACGAAGAATTAATATCCCACTGCCCCCCCTGACCAAAAAACGCCGGCGCTTGCGACGGACGGTCATTTCTGATAATTCCACATTATGACTTAAATAGAGTGTCCCCCTGAACCGAAACAGCCGCTTATTTCCGTTAACACTTGAAAAATTTATATTGGATAAAAACACAATATCGGAACAGCCAGCGGCGGAGCAACCAGATTGGCAATCACAAACTCGGCGGCAGTGGTCAGCCGGCGTCAGCCGGCTGACCGCTGCCGCCGCAATCACCGGCGGGACTGTCACAACTGCGGAACAGCCAACCGCTTAGCCTCATTTATGTTATTTGTATATTTCGGGGATGTCGGGATATTGAAGGTATCCGGAGAATGTTTGTTTTGTTGATTTTTTGCTGTTGTTGATTTCTTCTTCTAACATTCTGATTTCTTCTTGTTTAGCAAGGTTTGACGGGGGGATTGGTTTTTGTCGTGTTATGAGTTGTTTTTTTAAGCTAATTAACTCTGTTTCAAGTCTGTTGCGAAGGTATCCTGTTTGGTTTTTCAGGCTGTCTGTTATTTTTTTTTCTTGTTCACTTAAGTGGTTGTATTCTTTTAGTTTACGTTGATATTCGATGTTTGTTTCTTGGAGTTGTAATGTTTTTATTTTCAGTTCTTTAAGTTTTTGTTTTTTTGTTTCGATGTCTGCGGTGTCGATTGTTTGGGTTGTCAGGATTATGGGTGAGTATTGATGTTCGTATCGTATTGTTTTTGTGTGTGTTGTGATATTATCCTGAATTACAGTGAATTGTTTGTTGCTTTGGATTTCTCCGGAAACGAAATTTTGCGATAAAATGCTACTTAAACTATCTATCTCTATTTCAATGAATATTGATTTTTTTTCGATGTATGGATATTGTGTTCTAATGGCTGCTACTTTATTGATTTTTTGATGGTTGTTTTTTACGTTTAATTCTGTAACGTTCTGATTTTCAAATAGTATCAAGCGGTCTTCGGCTGCATAGAGTAAAAGGGCTTTACCTTGTTTGTTGATGGCGTTTTCAATATAATCATATTCGACGTCGACAAATTCGCCAGAGCTTTTAAATTCGTAGTAAACGTGTGATATTGTGCCGAATAGTCGGTTGTAGGATGTCCAAAACCCGTTAGAAAAAAGGTCCCAACAGGTAAGTATTGAGAGTGTAAATATTAGGAATGCAATGGTTTCGGTGGTTGGTTTTCCGCCTTCCATTCTCATTGCCGGGTTACCCGGTATGACACAGGGATTTTTGATGAATGGATAAAACAGGGGTATGCCTTGTAATGTTATCATATCCAGTATGTAATGAGAGAGGACAGAAAAAAATAAAATGACATTATAGGCGGGGTTCAGATTGAAATATTTTGTTATGCAAAAATTTATTATCCAAATAGTTAAGAGAAAAATCAGGCTGTGTGTTATGGTGCGGTGTCCGAATCGTTTATCTATCCAACTTGCCAGGGGGTAAAAGGTTTTTCCTATGAGACTTTTTGTGTGGTCGATGTCTGGGAGGAGCGAGGCGACGACTGTAAAAATCAGCATGTTTAATGAGCTGAAGATGTTGATGTTCCAGAGACTGGCAAAAAATGAGGTAAAAAAGATGCCTCCGGCGATGTGGTTTGGGGCGGTCATTTGATTATCAAATTTAACTGGATTGAGCCGCCTTTGTAAATTATTTCGTAAATTGCTGATTTATTGTTTTTTGCGGCTTTAATTGCGATGTGCCCGAATGATAGCAGGTTATTTTCTGGGGTTAATTTTATTTCGTCGCTTCGGACAGTATCGTACAGGATGATTTTATTTGTTTTGTAACTGTCTATGTCTAAGAGTTCTATTCTTAAAAAACAGTTTTCTTCGGGTGTTGGAAGTTTGTCATCATTTTTGTAGGACAATGTTTTTATAATTATCTCATTGTCGGGAATATAGGTTGTTTTACAACTAAATGACAAGAAAAGCAGTATGTATGATAAATATCTCATAATTAGAATGTTTTGCGTTTTGTGGCTTTAATAAAATATCTGGAAATGATCATTAGGACTAATGCGCAACCGCCGATGAAGCGGAAGGAGTTGTTTTCGACTTCGTGGTTAAGGTATCGTAGACAGGCGATGGAAGCTAATACGATTAGTATCATTATTGTACAGTCGATTTCTTGTCTGGCGCCATGGTGTCGTATGGCTCTGATTTTTTGGGCGGTTAAGATGGGTTCTTTTTGGAACCGGTCGCAGAGTTCGTATATTGCTCGTGGATTTCCGGCTGATTGTTCATATATATGATTTTTAAATAATTCATAGTCAGAAGATTGTATGTTATATGAAAGTCGTTCGATTAATTCGATGGCTTCGTGTCGATTTAGATTTTTCAGACGTATTATATCGAAGTTCCAGAGGAACGAGGATTTATCTATCTTAACTTCTCTGGCTGAGGCAATTATGATGAAATGGTCTTTGAGGTATTCAAGTGTTTGAACGGCTTTGTTGGTGATGTAATCGAGTGAATCAATGATAATTATGTATTCGTGTTTTGTTGTGATTTTGATTATTTCATCGCACAAGTTCCGTACTGATTCGCGGGTTATTTTTTCGATTGCTTTTGTTTTGTCGTATTTTGCGTAAACGATATTAAAAATGGCTTCTTTGTCGTTGTCATAGAGGTATATAAGCATGTTTGCGAGTGATTTTTTTACGTTTGCGAGGTCATCAAATTTAAGTAATTTATTTCCTGTTATTTGATTTAATAGCCATGATTTTCCTACTCCAACTCCGCCCTGTATGAGGGTGTTAATTTTCCGGTCTAAATTATCGTGTATTTGCTTGATTTCGTGAGTTCTACCGATGACGAGATTACCGGTATGAAATGAAATGTTTATTTGTGTTTTTTTTTGAGCGAATAATTTTATTATTTTTTGAAAGAGTGTTTTTTTATTTGTCAGGTTATCAATATTTTGGCGCAGGACATTTTGTGGGATATGGGCGTAAATGAGTGTTGTATTGAGGGATGTATGTCCTAACATTGCTTTGATGTTTTCTATGGGAGTTCCGGCGCAGAGGTGCTGTGTTGCGAAACTGTGTCGCAGGGCATGTGGATGCAGGGTTTCGAGATTAATTTTTTTCGATAAACGATAGAGGTATTTATTTACTGCATAACGTGTTATGTGTTTGTTTTGGTTGTCTGTTTCTAATTTTATTTTTGTTTTAAAGATATAATCGTCGGCGTGTATGTTTTTTTTATTGTTCATGTATTCAGCGAGTTCAAGGTAAAGTCTGTCGCTAAGGGGAATTATGCGATATTCGTTTTTGTCTTTTTTCTTTAAGGATTTGACGATTAAACTTTTACTCTTAAAGTTAAAATTAGAATATTTTAGATTAATGACTTCAGAAATTCTCAGGCCGCAATCGATCATAATCGTACAAATTAGTCTTTGACGAACATTCTGGATCAGAGATAGTATTGTATCTGTCTGATCTTTAGTAAAATAATGTATATGCGGTTCTGTTGTCATATCAATATTTTTACCGGACAAAATTAATCATTTTTTTTCAAATGAAAGAATTTCAATGTTATTGAATCTGTTGTGTAATATTTCTGCTATTTTTTCTTCAGAGTATTCGGTGTTAATAACATAAAAAACTGTTGTAACTATTTCGTTACAAGATAGTAATTTGATTTTTACTTCGACTCTAATTTGATTTTTTTTCGTCATATTTTTTTTGTTTAAACAATTTTTCGCTAAAAATCTTACCTAAGTTACCTGTGTTCTGATTATCAATGTTTTGTATTGATAAAATTGTACTTACCTGTCTTACCGTCACTTACCATCTTACCTGATAGATGGGGTAAGATGGGGTAAGATGGGGTAAGTTAAGGGTAAGTAAAATTTTTCGCCAACTTCCTGAATTTGTTGAATTGGGTAAGTTGGGTAAGATTATTGTCATTTTTCTTTTTCTGTAAAAAACATTTCTGTGGTGTTGACGACGTTGGCGCTGTCGGCTGTCTTGCCGTCGCGGATGAAACATCCATCGTCTAACATTAAGTCATACATGGATTTGTCCATATATGCGGGATAACAGGTACCGTTTATGTAGATATTTATCTTCATGGTGTTTTCCTGTGATGTTTTTTTTACGTCTATTTGTAATGCTTTCATATTGAATTTATTAAAAAGTTAAAAATTTTTTTCTTCTTCTTTGGGTTTCATGATGTAACAGTAGATGCCTTCGTGTTTGATTCGTGGGTATCCGAGCGCTTTTATTGCTTTTCCGATGGCGACGATTGATAATCGCATATCTCCCACTTTGTTACGTAGATAAATTTCAACGTCTGTGGCGGTCAGGTATTGGAGTTCGTCTCCAAGATCATTTGGGACGAAGTATTTGTATATCAAGGCTTTTTCTTTGCTTAATATTGTAAATTCGTGGTTTCGTTCTTCGTTTGTTATTATGTCTTGTTGTGTGAGTTCGGATTCAAAGTTTTTGTCTTTTGCCAGGTGGTAGGCTTGTGCCCATAGTCTGTTGATGTCGAGTTGTTTGTAAGCCCAATTTATTGAATGAATGCGGAAGCAGAGCCAGCGGACTGAGCCGGTTTCGTCGTTTAAAAATTCGTCCATGTTGGTAGATCCGACGAATGAACATGTACGCGGAATGATTGAGTTTTTGCGGTCGTATGGTAGGCGCTCGTTTATTTGCGTTTTGCTGAAATATGATTTTAACGAGTTGATTTCCTGCTTACTAAGTACTGCGAGTTCATCGAGGTTGATAAGGAAGTTTTTACAGAGTAATATTCTGGCGTCTTTGTCGTTACTGATGTCTTCGGCGATGTAGTCGGAGAGGGTAGGGGGGCAAAGAAATCGACAGAATGTTGATTTACCGCTGTTTTGTTCGGATTGGACTAATATAAATGCTTGTTTGTTAAAGTAATCGGGTAGGATGGCGCATTTGACTGTCCGGACTAACCATTTGCGGAAATGATATGTGAAACCTTCTTGTTCGTAAGCATTTATGTATGAGGATAATACTTGTATGTGGTCGGGTTCTTTCGCTGGGTTGTATTCTGGGAGAGATTGAAAGTATGAAGTGAATGGGTTGTAGCGTGTTACGTAGTCGGATTTGAGTATGGACAAGAGTTTTTCTATGCTGATGTTAATGCCTTTTTTTTGGAGTTCGATGTATAGATTGTTTTCGTTGAGTGACTGCCAGTTACTGATCGATTTTTTTGAAACTTCTACGTCGAGTTTGACGGTGTTGAATCTTAAGTCGTAATTGGCTGATAGGTATTTTTCTGCGGTGTGGAATATGGTGTTTTTTGTGGAGTCTTCAACTTCTTGTTTGTTTGATTGTTCTTGTTCGGCTTTTTTGATTAAATCGGCGAAATCGCTGATTGTTTTTCCGGACAGGAAATAATCTGCGATGTCGTTTATTGTGTCGGGTAAAAATATGGGCGTGATGGCGTATTTCTCTGCGATTTTTAGCATTTGTGTTCGTCCTGGGTTGTTGGGGTTGTCGAAGTCGTTATCGTAGCAGATATAGAGTTTTTCGGACTTTTCGCGCAGTGTTTGAATTTGTTCTGCGGTGGGAAATATTGCTTCGCTGCGGAATGCGACTGATGGGAAATTCCGGGCGTTCAAACATAGGCAGTCTTTTTTTCCTGCGCAGATTATTAGGGTGTTGACTTTGTTTGTTTTGACGTCTCCTTTTAGTTGTTTTAATCCAAAAATGTCGCTGTTAAGTAGTCCGGAATAAAAGAATTTTTTGATTTTTTTTTCGGGTTGTTCTGGGGTGTAGATTTCGTAACGCCCGTTGAGTTTGTATGCGAATGATAGAACTCCTTTATATACTGTGTATTTCTGGATTGCTGATTTTTTTTGGGAGTAGTATTCTAAATGTTTTAGTGGCTTAACGTTGTAGTTTTCGAGGAACATAAGCAGGTCTGTGCGATTCAGTAATTTGAACCAATAGTTGAAGTGATTTTGACTGAAATTTTGGGTGGTTACGACAAAATGATTTTCGATGGGGTCGCCATCGGGGTCGCTGCCATCGGCGCCGGGGTCGGGGTTGGGGTCGCCGGATCTGGCGTCGCCGCTGGCGCTGGCGCTTGGGCTGTCGCCTGTTGTCGACAGGTTGAATTCGACTGCAATCAATTCAAGTACTTTTTTGAAATCTCGCTTACAATCAAGGTTTTTCAGGTCGGCGACAAATTGGAATACGTCGCCTTGTCGGCCGCTTGAAAAACATTTGAATGTGCCATTTTTGTAGATTTTGAAGCTTGGGTTTTTGTCTTCTGCAAATGGGGACGAAATGTTCCCTCTCGGAATTTCTGTGAGATTTAAAAATCTTGTGTAAATTTGTGCCGGATTTAGGGCTCTTAAAATTTCATTTTTATCCATATAATGAGATGATTAAGGGTTATGTAATAAGGGGATTTTTGCGACGAGTTCCCTTTTTATTATTTCTTCAATTTTTGTAATCGCTTGATTTACAGTGGTTTTAAATGCTTGATATTCAATTTGTTGCTGTAGGTAGGAGCGTTTCTTTGTTAAAAATTCTTCTGTCGTGATCTCGGTGTTCTCGTGCTTCTTTTGCTCAATCTCAAATATCTGGGCGTTGATTTGTAGGGCGGCGTGCCTGATCTCTAACTCGTTGAGTAACTTGGTCAATTGTGCATAGCTCGTCCTTAATTCGTATGTCTTTTTCTCTAAGTCCTGCCGCGCTGTTAATTTGATTTGTTCTATCTGATATTTTTTCGCATCTTTCCCCGTCTTAAAACTAATCCACTGACTGACAGAAATGCTTACTTCTGGCGAATGTGTGTATACGTTGTATCCTAAAACCGGAAGTAAATGTAACCACTTGTAATCCTTTAAGTTCTTGAATAACGCAACGGCTTCTTCGGTGTCCTTCTCATGATTGCTCCGAATCTGTGCCGTTAAACTGTCTAATGTCTCTATCTGTAAACTGTCGCCGGCTCTTAACGATCTTGATAAAATTGTACTCAAAATCAATACAAATATTCTTGCCGATAAATTAAACATAATTAATTGTTATATAATAATTTATATTATATATATGTGGCTGATAATTTACATTATGTCAACAATATACATATAATTTCATGGCGCAAAACTACGAAAAAAATTTAATATAGCAATACAAAAAAAATTTGCTATGTGAATTTTTTGTATTAACTTTGC
>JAITIZ010000563.1 GCA_031279215.1 Planctomycetaceae bacterium | reverse complement strand
TTTCCTTACGTCGCCGGAATCATAATGCTTTTCAAAATTACTGTCAAGAGGAAAAATTGACAGATTTTCTAATAGTTAATAGTTAATAGTGAATAGTTAATAGTGTCGCATGCGGATTACTATCCAAACGATAATAATTTCGCTTGCGACACTATTAACTATTAACTTAAGGGAACTTCTAAAAACCTAATGTAAAAATTTATTGTTAGAAGGAACGCGGTCGTCTCGACCGCATTTTTAGGCGTTTTTTGTAAAAAAACAGGGCAGGCGAGACGCCCGCGTTCCTCCTAATATTAGTTTTTAGAAGTTATCTTAACACAATTTTAATCAAATCTTAACACAATATTAACACAATCTTAATAATTTCTTAACAATTCGATGGTATAATTCCACGCAATCACTTTCAAGTAATACCATTTCGGTACTCTTGATTTATTCATTTTATTCTTCGATACCATTGAAATACCATTGAAAGCGATTCGGGAATTTATTGCGTTTCAATTTTTTGTACGGACGGCAAATTTTGTTCTATTTGCTGTTGTTGCGCTTTTTGTTTTTATTTTTTACCGTAGTTTGCCGTTTTTGACTTCTGGAGGAGTCAGTCGTCTTGTTGAGACTTTTACTTCGCGTCAATGGTTTCCCAATGCCGATCCGCCAGTTTTTGGAATGCTTAGTTTATTTTACGGCTCATCGGTTGTTACTGTAATTGCCATGTTTTTTGCGGTTCCGATTGGGATTTTTTCGGCAATTGTATTGAGTGATCTTGTTCCATTTTTTGTTCGGCAGTTGTTCAAACCGGTTATTGAACTTCTCGCCGCAATTCCTTCGGTGGCGTTTGGATTTTTTGCAATTAAAATTGTTGCGCCTTGGCTTCAGGAATTTTTTGGTTTCACTTCCGGTACCAACGCATTAAACGCTGCTATAATTCTTGCTGTTATGGCGGTTCCCACGATTGTCAGTGTTGCCGAAGACGCAATTTCCGGTATTGGGCGGGAACTTCGTGAAGCTTCTTATTCGTTGGGTGCAACACGCGCTGAAACAATTTTACAAGTCGTGTTACCGGCATCATGGAGCGGTATTGCTGCCGCTGTCATTCTTGGAACAATGCGAGCGATTGGTGAAACAATGGTTGTTTGGATGGCAGCCGGAAATGCTGCTAATATGCCGTCAGCGTGGTATCGGGTCGATCAAGTGATTGGCGGTCTTGGCGATGCTGTCCGAACAATGACCGCAACAATTGCCGGCGACATCGGAGAAACTCCGGCGGATTCGTTACACCGCAGTGCATTGTTTACGGTTGGTCTGATTTTGCTCATTTTCACATTTGTCATGAATCTGTTGACGGAATGGATTACAAATCGCAACAAAAATCCCAAAAACTTCGGTATGCGAAAATTCCCTAATATTCCGTTTTATTTTAATTTTTGTGCCGGAAAATATTTTCGTTCTATTTTTGACAAGGGATTTACGGTTCTTGCTTATTTTTCTATTTCCGTACTATTTTTTACATTGGGAATTATTATTGTTCCAATTTTCAGTATGGGCATGGAAGCGGTTATTTTTCATGGGACGGTCGAACATCGTCTTTTTCTTTGGGAACGGTTTCAGCGCGGTAACCGCCAAACAATTCAGGCGGAGTTTCGCGAATGTTCTGAAGCGCGCCGAACCGTTTATCGGCAATTAAAAAATCTTTCGTGGCTTGCACCGGATGATTGGATTACTGAAGCAGGTCATCTAGGGCGCGAAACAAAAAACCGACGCCTAAACCGTGCTTTTCAAAATTTATGTAATGCTAATTCCGCAACAGAACTACAAACACAATTTGAGAAACTTGAAAAACTTTGTACCGATAAAACAGAACCGCTTTTCCAATTAGCCGACGAATATTATGAAACGGCGAAAAACGCTGATTTATCGCTCCGCAATCAACCGGTAACAGCCAACCCGGACATTACTTATTCAACAGCATTCCGTCAAATTCGTACACTTATCACGGGGGTTGAGGGAACCGGTTGTATTCTTGGACCGGAAAACCGCGAAGGATTGGAACATTTACCGCCGGAAGTTCGTTACGGTCCGGCTCATTGGACAACAGCACAAAAATTTTTGAAACAACTTCGTTGGGCTGCCGTTTGGAAACCGCAATCCGGTGTTGAGGGAAATACATTACCAAGTCAAAAAATAGTTATTGACCGGACATTGTTTTTTGCAGGAACCTCAATTGCCGACGATATTCAAATGTTGTTTGATCATCTGGAACAACACTTGGACAAAATGCTTCATCCGCGCCGAACATTTTACGTACATTATTTTTTTGATCCGTCAACAGCAGGACATTACATGGGCGGTATTGCGCCGGAACTTCTAGGAACCGCTTTAATTTCGTTGTTTTCGATCTTGCTGGCGTTACCGTTGGGCGTACTGACGGCGGCGTATTTGGTGGAAACGGCAAAAGATAATCAACTGACACGATTGTTACGGCTTTGTATTAGTACATTGGCGGGAGTTCCGAGTATTGTGTTTGGTCTTTTCGGACTTGCTGTTATTGTTGAATTTATTACGGGAAAACCTTGTCTTCTTGCCGGTACTATGACTTTATCGTTACTGATTTTGCCGGTTGTGATTCGTACCGCCGAAGAAGCAATTCGTTCTGTCCCGCAAACCTATCGCGAAGCCGCAACCGGACTTGGTGCTGCTCCGGTACGTATTTTTATTTCCGTAACACTTCCGGCGGCATTACCGGGAATTTTGACCGGAACCATTCTTGGCATCAGCCGTGCTGCCGGTGAAACAGCTCCATTGTTGTTTACTTGTGCGGTGGCATCGGGCGGTTTTGTTACCGGTTCGAATATTTTGTTTCAACCAACTCCGGTGTTATCCTACGCAGCTTACGATATGGCGGTGGGTGATCGGCTTGCCGAATTGGTTCCGTACAATCAATTCGGTTTGGTGGCAACACTTGTCCTTTTTGTTTTATTATTGAACATGACGGCAATGATGCTGCGTGCCAGAATTTCCGCACAATTACGAGGTTAAAAGATGTCAATGATTCAATCCGAAAATTTTTCACTCTATTACGGTAACAAACTTGCCGTCAATCGTGTTTCGATGGACATTGAAATCAGCGGTGTTACGGCAATTATTGGACCGAGCGGTTGCGGGAAGAGTTCGTTTTTACGGAGTATTAATCGGATGAACGATCTCATTCCCAATACACGGATTGAAGGACGGTTGACTGTTGACGGGAAAGATGTGTACGATAAACGAACTGATCTTGTTCAATTGAGACGGCATGTCGGAATGGTTTTTCAACGTCCTAATCCGTTTCCAAAAAGTATTTTCGATAATATTGTTTATGGTCCGCGGTTGCAGGGAATCAGGAATCATACGAAGCTCAATGAGATTGTGGAACATTGCCTGAAAAATGCGGCGTTGTGGGATGAAGTGAAGGACATTCTTTCAAAATCGGCTCTGGCTCTTTCCGGCGGTCAACAGCAACGGCTTTGTATTGCCCGTGCCCTGGCAACACAACCGCGTGTCTTACTTATGGATGAGCCATGTAGTGCCTTGGACCCAATTGCTGCCGGAAAAATTGAAGAACTTATTGTTGCACTTAAAGAACAATACACTGTTGTTATTGTAACGCATAACATGCAGCAAGCCGCTCGAATTAGTGATCGTACTGCTTTTTTTTGTCTTGGCGAACTGATTGAGTACAGTGATACAAATACTATTTTTACCAATCCATCCAACCCCCAAACCGAAGCCTACATCACCGGAAGATTTGGCTGAAATTAGTTAATAGTTAATAGTTAATAGTGACGCAAGCGAATTACATGAGTTTTAATAAAAACGATATTTATAACACTATTCCACTATCAACTATCCACTATCAACTATCCACTATCAACTATCAACTATTAACTATTAACTATTAACTATTAACTATTAACTACTACCGTGTCTGAGTTACCGAAACGATTAGAGCGTTTGTTTTTGAAGTTGGATCGGGCAGCATTGGCGGTTGAACAACAATTAGCCGACATGCTGTTTGCGGTCAATAGTAACAGTTTGTCCGATGCAGAAGCAATTATTGCCGGCGATGAAGCGATTGATCGGCGCGAAGTCGAAATTGAACGGGAATGTATTCGTCTTCTTGCTTTGTATCAACCGGCGGCAAGCGATTTACGTAAAATTTGTTTTGCAATCAAAGTCAATAACGATTTAGAACGTATTGCAGATAATTGTGTTTCCTCTGCAAAAATGATGCCGATTTTGATTGAGGATCATATTTTGGTGAGTCAGTTTTCTACGTTTCGTATTTTGAGTGATTCGGTGGTCGATGCCGTACAACAAACAATTCGGCTACTTTCAACCAATCAAGAAGTAACTCAGGCTGTTTCGATTATTAGAAATGATCGTTCTGTTGTTGATGCGGCATACCGTGATTTTTTGCAAGCGGTTTTTGCGGAAGGTGAACGTCTGCACGGTCATGTGAATGCGGTGTATGCTCTTACTTCTATTGGTCGTGCATTGGAACGAATTGGGGATCTTTGTACCAATATTGCGGAAGACACTGTGTTTCTATTAACCGGCGAAATTGTTCGGCATACAATCTGATCGCAGTTTGTAATATGTAACGTAATAGTTTTGTTTGTTTGTTTGTTTGTTTATTTTTTTTAACCTTTAACCACTATAACTTAAGATGATGAAAAATTTGTTTACGATGATTTTGTTTCTTGCGTTCTCTTCATTTGTAGTTGCGCAAGAGATTCGTATTGAGGGTTCGACAACGGTTGGTCCTATTGTTGATGCTTTTGTTGAAGCGATCAAACCGGACAGCGAAGCCCGATTTACTGTTAAAAAAACAGGTTCCGGTGACGGAGCTGCAGCGTTAATTGATGGGCGTTGCGAAGTTGCGGCGATGAGCCGGTTTATGAAAAAAGAAGAGTATGAAAAAGCGGTTGCTGCCGGACGAATGCCGGTTCCGTTTACGATTTGTATGGATGGAGTTTGTTTTATTGTTCACCCATCAAATCCGGTTCGCCAGTTGACTCAATTGCAAGTAACAGCAATTTACACCGGTAAAATCAAATCATGGAAAGAACTAAACGGTGCGGATATTCCAATTGTTGCGATTAGCCGTGATACGTCATCGGGAACTTACGAAGTGTTTCACGAATTGGCGGTAAGTAAGGCGAAACTCGGAAACAGTGTCGAATACACAAACTCGAACCCGCAAATGTTCACGCGAATCAGTACAACACCGGGTGCTATTGGTTACGTTGGTATTGGTTTTCTGCAAGAAGGCGTGGCAACTATTAGGTTTGATAATAAATTGCCAAGCAAAGAATCAATTGCTGACGGCAGTTATCCGCTTGCAAGACCGTTGTATCTTTTTACTAATGGTTATCCGAAACTTGGTTCGCCATTGATGAAATTCTGTAATTTTTACCTGACGGAAGAAGGACAGGATGTGATTACTGCTAAAGGGTTTGTGCCATTCACAAAGTACTAATGAATGTGTTACACCAATTTTGGGGGCAATCAGCAATAGCGTAGGGCTAATAGCGGATAGTGTCGCAAGCGGAATAATTACCGTTTTGGTAGTAATCCGCTTGCGGCACTATCCACTACTCCGGGGTTAAGAGGAAAAAATAAAAAACCGACTAAATAATTACGAAATATCACCAAATTTTTAAAATATTTGAAAAATATCCAGAAAAAGACGAAGACTCTAATTGACGGTTTGAACATCTTTGATTAAACTGTGTAAATTAATTTGGTTGCGGTTTGCTTTTTTTGTTGCTTGTTTGGTAACAAAC
>JAITIZ010000562.1 GCA_031279215.1 Planctomycetaceae bacterium | reverse complement strand
AGTTCTGCAGCTTTTGCAACTCCCCATTCAAATGGTTTATCTTCGGAGCGAATGTATTCCATGTTAACGCCGAGTAAAATTTTTCCCATAAAAGGGTTCTCCTTTAATTAAAATTGGTTAATAGAATAGTTTCGTTTTTCATTTGTTTTTTACTCAAGGGAATTTCTAAAAACCAAGTTAACGGCGGGGTTTACCCCGTGCTTTGTGCCTAACATTCAACAGGGCGGGGCAAGCCCGCGCCGTTAACTCTCGGTAAATTTTGAGTTTTTAGAAGTTCCCTCAAGAGAACTCAATGAGAACAAAACAAAAAGGACAACAGAAAACACAAATATTTTTCAAACAACAAAGCACATTTTACAAACAAACATTTTGTTGTCGTTTAAAATTTATCATGTGTAAAATTTTATACACTAATTTTTTTCTTTTATTTTTCCGGCGGTAAAATCGGTTCAATTGGGGTTGGACAAGATTGTGTGAAAATGGTATTCTTTCTGCAATTGAATTTACCATCTTACCGCAACAAACGGAAGAATTAACAAAAAAATAATATATCAGTGGAATTTTTGTTTTTTGATCTTATACCCCGCTAGGGGTGTGAAATGCATAACCGGCGGTGAATTTTGACCGTAGGTTGCGCTTCGCTACACCTACGGTTATGCACATCTCGTCCCTGCGGGACTAAGAAAACAGTAAGAGATTAAGGAAAGACCACGAAAATAGTACCAAAAAAATTATTTCACTGATGGTAACTTCTAAAAACTAATATATTAGGAGGAACGCAAGCGTCTCGCCAGCCCTGTTTTTTTACAAAAAACGCCTAAAAATGCGGTCGAGACGACCGCGTTCCTTCTAACAATAAATTTTTTACATTAGGTTTTTAGAAGTTCCCTAATATATTACACAAAAAAAATAACTCATGTCCGCCAAGAACAATTTAGATGAACAATTTATGTATCGGGCGTTGGAGCTTGCCAAACGCGGTGAGGGATATGTTGAGCCTAACCCGATGGTTGGGTGTGTTCTTGTTAAAAACGGAAACATTATTGGCGAAGGTTTTCATTCTCAATTTGGTAAGGCTCATGCGGAAGTTGAGGCTCTTCGCGATGCGTGTTTCCGTTATGGGGAAGATGCTGCTGTTGGTTCGACTTGTTATGTAACATTAGAACCGTGTTCGCATTACGGCAAAACTCCTCCGTGTACCTCTGTTCTTCAACCTTCTGGAATTAAGCGAATTGTTGTTGCCATGCGTGATCCCAATCCGATGGTCAATGGTAAGGGACTAAAAATTCTCCACAATGCCGGATTTGAAATTACGGAACATGTACTCGAAAACGAAGCACAATCATTGAATGCTCCTTATTTAACATTACTGAAAAAACATCGTCCTTGGATTATTGCCAAATGGGCAATGACTTTGGATGGCCGTTTGGCATCGCGAACCGGAAACAGTCAATGGATTTCCTGTGAAGCGTCGCGTAAAATTGTCCATTGTCTTCGCAGCCGAATGGATGCGATTATGATTGGATCACAAACCGCATTGCGTGACAATCCGAATTTAACGGTACGGCTTAATACGGTTGCGCCGCGAACACCTATTCGGATTGTTCTCGATTCCAACGCCGCACTGACTTCGGAATACTGTTTGGTTCAAACAGCCCGTCAAGTTCCGGTGATGCTTGTTGTTCGTTCAGATGCTCCTCCAAAACAAATCGAAATTTTACAAAATGCCGGTTGTGAAATTTTTCTGATTCCACCGGAAAATACCAAACTTGATTATCAGCAAAGAACCAAAACCTTAATGGAATATCTCGCCCAACAGAAAAGAACCAACCTTTTGGTCGAAGGAGGAAAACAAGTATTCGGAACATTATTCGACATGCAGTTCATAGACGAGGTTCACGTTTTTATTGCGTCAAAACTGATTGGCGGCGAATCGGCTTATCCTACTATCGGAGGAACCGGTTTAACCGAAATGAAACAAGCATGGAAATTGGAATTACCGGAAATTCAGATTATCGAACAAGATGTTTATATTCATGGCCGGATAAATTATTCGTAATAATATTGGTCGTCCAAGAAATAAAACAACCTCATTACCTCTATTAATCATAACGGTTTCTATTTTGGTAACTTCTAAAAACTAATATTAGGAGGAACGCAGGCGTCTCGCCTGCCCTGTTTTTTTTACAAAAAACGCCTAAAAATGCGGTCGAGATGACTGCGTTCCTTCTAACAATAAATTTTTACATTAGGTTTTTAGAAGTTCCCTTCGGTAATTAGGCGTAGAGAGTTAGCGAAAAAATGACGAAACATTTTTTGGGTAAAGGTGTTTGGTAAATAATAAACCGGTTGGTAAGGTTAAATGTATGAAATTGAAGGGGACTTCTAAAAACTCAAATTTAATCTATATTATTTTTGAAAATTCATGTTCACGTTTTATCGTGTTTTTGAAAAAAGCCGTTTATAGAAATTTCCCATAAATATTAAGTCAAATATCTGATTCTTTCATTTTTTGAAGAAGACATAGTAATAATGTTGAAGACAACCCAAAATTCCATTTTGTCTGTTCTTTTTCAGTCCGCAATTTCGTTAATACTTTTGGTGTTGACGGGGATTATTGTCGGAATTCTGATGATTCCTAAAGAAGTTCCGAAAAATTCCGGCAACCGGACAATAGTCGATACTGTTGAAGCGGTTCCTATTGAACGGCATCACGGCGGTATTGATTTCAAAATTGACGGCGAAGTTATTCCGTTTCGCCAACTCGATATTGTACCGGAAATTACGGGGCGGATTGTTTATAAATCGGATCATTGCCGGTTGGGACATTCTGTTCAGACGGGAGAAACGTTGTTGCGGATTGACCCGACAGATTACGCGCTCGAAGTAGAACAGTTGACCGAAGCCCTCGAACAAGCCAAAGTCAATCTTACAGAAAATACCGTTCAAATAGAAAATACAGAAAAAGAACTGGAACTCGCAACACAACAACTCGAATTGCGTAAACGCGATTGGGAACGAAATCAGGTTCTGGCTCAACGTAACGCTATTTCAGCAGCAGAATTGGATACGGCACAATCTTCGTTGTTAAGCGCAGAGGAAACAATTCAGAAACTAAACAACCAACTCCGTATTTATGAAACACAAAAAAGCAAACTTGCCGTCGCCATCCGAAAAGAAGAAATTGCTCTCAAAACAGCAAAACTCAATCTGGAACGTACCGAAGTTAAAGCTCCTATCAACGGTGTTGTTACATCGGATTCTTTTGAGGTCAACTCCTTCGTCCAACGCGGAACAAGTGTTGCAAAAATTCTGGATACATCGCAGCTGGAAATCCAATGCAGTTTGTACATGAAACAGATTCAATGGATTTGGCGTCAAGCCGGCACAGAAAACGGCGGTTATGTTTTCCCGCCAACTCCAGTAACAATTTTATACGAAATCGATGGCGAACATTGGGCGTGGGAAGGAACTCTCAAAACATTGGACGGCGGAAGCCTCAACGCAATAACTCGAATGGTTCCCTGCCGTGTCAAAGTCGATGATCCCCAAGCTGTCCGTTCCGTTCATGATTACAGAAATAGAAACGAAAATGGCAAAACGGAAAATGACAGAGTTGAAAATGACAGAGTTGAAAATGATAGAGTTGAAAATGCTAAAACGGAAAAAGACAGAGTTGAAAAGAGCAGGGTTGAAAGTAGCAGGATTGAAAATAAAAATAGTACACAAAATGCACCGCCGACATTGTTTTCAGGAATGTACGTTTCGATTATTGTTCATTCCAAACCGGCCGTTTTGTTGTACCGGATTCCTGAAAAAGCGTTGTTGCCCGGGAACACCATTTGGACAGCAACTAATAGTAAATTACATCGTCATAAAATTCGTGTTGCAACAACAATTCCTGATGGTGTACTGTTTTACGCTGATTCGGAGGAGTTGTCGCCAAACGATCTTGTTGTTGTTTCGCCGCTTGCTGCTCCGGTTGAAGGCGGAAATGTTCATGTCATTAACACCGGAACAAAAAATGTTGTTCTAAAATAAATTGTTTCGTATTCTCAAAAAAATTCGTAAACTATTACGAAAATTGTTTATTTCCATTGAAGTTGAATTTAAAACAAAAAATAATGCTGCGAAATTATGCTCTACTCAATTCTCCGATGGACGGTTTCCAATGCTCCGGCGATGAATGTTCTGATGATTGTGATTCTCGTTATTGGGCTTCTCTGCGGTTTCCAACTGCGGCGTGAAACATTTCCTGAATTTGATATGGAAGAGATTCTTGTTTCTGTTCCTTATCCCGGCGCAACACCGGAAGAAGTTGAAAACGGAATTTGCCAAAAAATTGAAGAAGCACTTCAATCTCTTGAAGGTGTACGGAAAATAACCAGTACCGCTAATGAAGGTTCCGGTATGGTGATGATTGAACTTCGAAGCAATGTCAAAAATATTGACCGTGTTCTCAATGAAGTTAAAGACGCTGTTGACCGTATTACTCCGCAACTTCCCGTCATGATCGAACAGCCGACTGTTCAACGGCTTAAAATGCAGGAAACGATTATTTCTATTGGTGTTCTCGGTCCCGAAGACGATTCTGTTGAAGCGGCTCTTGCTCTTCGTCAGGTTGCCGAAGATTTGCGTGAAGAACTGTTACAATATCCGAAAATCTCTATGGTAAATCTTGTTGGAACGAAAGATTATCAAATTGATATTGAAATTCCAGAAGAGACGCTTCGTTCTTATCATTTAACACTTGATCAGGCGGCATCTATTATTCGTGCGGAAAATGTTCAGACACCGGGCGGAACGATTCGGGCACCGTCTCAGGAAATCAATGTCCGAACCGATAACCGGCGTTACGATGGTCAAGGAATTGGCGAATTACCGTTTATTACCGCACGCAGCGGTACTGTTATTAAACTGAACGAAGCTGCTTATATTCGCGACGAATTTATCGACGGTTCCGCACTGGCAACTGTTTACACTCCGCCATCGACCGGTATTCCCGACAATACCGGTTCTATTCAAGGCAGACATGTTATTGCTCTTGATGTTTTGCGCAACACAAGCGAAGACTTGCTGGCTATGGTTGATAATGTTTATGATTTTGTTGCGAAAAAAAATCAGTCTGGTACATTGCCTGAAGGTTATTCGCTTATTACTTGGGGAGATCATTCGGTGGAAGTGCGTTCAAGACTTCAACTTCTTTTGACAAACGGTTTTCAAGGATTGTTTATTGTTTTCATTTTACTGGCGTTGTTTCTTGATTTGAAACTGGCGTTTTGGACGGCATTGGGGATTCCGTTTTCAATTTTCGCAACATGTATCTGGTTTTATGGTAATTCCTTGACGCTTAATATGATATCGATGTTTGGTGTGATTATGGGACTTGGTATTGTTGTCGATGATGCTATTGTTGCCGGGGAAAATATTTACTCGCATCGAAGTTTGGGCAAGAATTATTTTGATGCGGCGGTTGATGGAATTGCCGAAGTGTTTCCGTCAATTTTTGCGTCTGTGATGACCACAATTCTAGCGTTTTTGCCGTTGATGTTTATTACCGGAATGATGGGCAAACTTGTTTATCTTGTTCCGGTTGTTATGATTACAATGCTTTTTGCGTCGCTTGGTGAATGTTTCGGTATTTTACCATGTCATCTGGCGCATCGGGATAATTTGTTTCTTAAAATACTTAGCGGATATTTGTACATTTTTTCTTGGCTGTTAATTCCGCTCCGTTGGGCAAGCGGTTACACGATGAGGGCAATGGATTATACTGTTCTGAAAATTTATTCGCCGTCGGTAAAATGGGTTTTGCGGAATCGCGGTATTTTTATTATTGGTTGTTTATGTACGCTTGCGATTGCCGTTGCTTTTGTTTTATCAGGAACACTGCCGTTTGTCTTTTTTCCGAAAATGGACGGCAATGATATTATGGTTACGCTAACATTTCCCAACGGAACACCTGCCGAAGTAACCGACCAATGGACTCAACATCTTGAGCGGTCATTTTGGAAAGTTGCCAAAGAGTACGAAAAAGCGGGAACACCGGTAGCAACACGTTCTGCCCGTGTGGTTGGAACATCGTTGAGTGCGCGCGGAGCCAACCGTGCAGGAGCATCCGGCGGCGGAAGTTCTTATCAGGGCAGTGTTCAAATTGAACTTATCGGCGGCGATCAGCGGAAAATCAGCAGCATGGAAATTGCAGACCGTTGGCGCCAAGAAGCCGGTCCTGTACCGGGAGCTGATAAACTAACTTTTGAAACACAAATGTTTGGTCCGCCTGGCGGTGCGATTGAGTTTCTTCTTGTTGCAAAATCGGGTGAATCGGCAATTTTGGAAAAAGCGGTGGAGGAAAGCAAAGCGTATCTTGCCGAATTTGAGGGAACGCAAGATATTACGGACAGTGATATGCCGGGCAAGTACGAATTTCGTTTGAAAATCAGAGAAAAAGCAATGGCTATGGGATTACATCCTGAAGATTTGGCGTCGGTAATTCGTGCAACGTATTATGGAGCGGAAGTTCAGCGTCTTCAACGTGGCCGGCATGAAGTGAAGGTGATGGTTTGTTATCCGCGTGAAGATCGGCGTTCGCTGGGCGACTTCAACGAAATCCGAATCCGTACGGCAGCAGGCGAATATCCGATTACAGAGTTGGCGGATATTGAAGTTGTTCGGGGCTATACCACAATTACCCGACAAAATCAACAACGGTCAATTACTGTATCAGCCGATGTTGATGAAAATCGAGGCAATGCCCAAAAAATTATTGCGCTGCTGAACTCGGAATTTTTTCCGGAATTGAAACAAAAATATCCTGGAATCAATATTATTTGGGGAGGTCATGAAGAAGAACTTGCGGAATCAACTTACAGTTTAATAATTGGTTTTTTTGCAGCGATAAGTGCGATGTTTATTTTGCTGACGATGCAATTTCGTTCTTATTTACAACCATTGATTATTATGGCGATTATTCCATTTGGTCTGGTTGGTGCTGTTGTGGTACATTTATTATTTGGTCGTCCGCTTTCATTTGTGAGTTTATTTGGTCTTGTGGCATTGAGTGGAATTATTGTGAATGATTCGATTGTGATGATTGACTTCATCAACCGGAAAATCCGTAACGGTATGGCGGTTCGGGAAACATTGATAACTGTTGGACGAAACCGATTCCGTCCTATTGTGTTGACTTCTGTAACAACAATCGGCGGATTGTTACCGATAGTGTTGGAAACATCTTTTCAAGCTCAGATGATTATTCCAATGGCATTGAGTTTAGTTGGCGGAGTTGCGTTTGCGTTAATTCTTGTTTTGTACTTTATTCCGGTATTGTATTCATACTACACCGATTTCTTTAATCCGTAAAACTTTTGTTTTTCAATCTTTAACCCCGCTAGGGGTGTGAAGTGCCTAACCGGCGGTAAAGCAAAACGAAACCGCCGGAGCAGGAACTCCCTCATTTTCCAAAGCCCTGCAAGGGCGAGATTATCATTGCTGTGGTTGATAATCTCGCCAATCTCGCCCCATACGGGGCAAAGGCGGGGATGTTTCCGATTCCGTAGGTTGCGCTTCGCTACATCGCTACACCTACGGTTATGCACATCTAACCCCTAGCAGGGTTAAGATAGAAAAATAGAAATGCTACTGAATAGATACGATTTTTTTAATTGGTTTTTCAGAAATTCCCTGTCGCTTAAACAACAAAATCAACCGGTAATTGTATCAATGTCCCGCCCCACGAAAGACCAACACCAAAACCAATAAGCATTGTCCATTGCTTCGGTTTCAGCATTCCGGCTCGCCACGCATCCACAATCGCAATCGGAATACTACTAGAAACCGTGTTACCGCGTTGCAACATATTGTTAAAATAGTTCAGTTCTTCAAGCCGGCAAAGTTCCTGAAGCCGATCAAGCATGTATTTGTTCGCCTGATGAAAAATATAACAACCAATATCTTCACGGTTTTTTCCGCTTTTATTGAGCAACTCTTCAACTAACGGCGGAACACGGTCAATCGCAAACGAAAAAATTCCAGGTCCATGCATTTTGAGTTGCTCTTTTGAACGGATATTTCCTTTACCGTCAGGAATTTCCTGTGCTGTTTCCGGTGTTTTGGGGATTCGATGACCGCCCGCCGGAACAATCAGTAAATCAGCCCCACTACCGTCCGTACCAAAAACAAAAGGCCCTATCAATGGTTCGATCAATGGTTCTTCGATCAATGGTTCGGTAACAGTTGCGTTCGTATTGGCGGTGGCGGTTGTATTGGCGGAGTCAGAGTTAGAGTCAGATGCGGAGTCATTAACATCTGCGTTTGCGTTTCCGCTTGCGTTGGTCGTTTCGGCATAAACAATATTCGTATTTGTATAAACAGGAACAGGAACAGCAGAAATTAGTGTCGCCGAAGCCCCATCACCAAAAAGCGGACGACTCCCTCGATCTTCACGGTTGATATACTTCGAATACGTCTCCGATGTAATCAATAGAACATTTTGAGCTGAACCCGTTTCTATAATCCCCTTTGCCAATGAAAGTCCGTAAATATAACCGCTACAACCAAGATTAAAATCCAAAGCCCCACAAGATTTGGGAAGCCCCAACCGTTCATGAATTAAACAGGCAGAAGTCGGCAAAAAATAATCAGGTGATTGAGTACAAAAAAGAAGGAAGTCTATGGCTTCCGGTTCACAACATCCGTTTTCAAACAGATTTTCCGCCGCCTTCACCCCCATATCTGTTGCCGTTTCTTCCAAAGCAGCAATCGGACGACGCTCAATACCAAGTTTATAAACAATCTTTTCCTCCGTCCAATTCGGAAAACTCTGAGCAAGTTCGGCATTGCCCAAATAATTTTCGGGAAGATAATAAGCAATACTTCGAATTTCCGCTTGAACGGTCATGATTGATATTGAATCGGGTCGAAACGGATCAAATAAAATAAATTACCAGAATAAAATAGTTTACTCAAATGGGCTTTCTTTATTTTCGTTATCTTCATTATCTTCATTATTTTTGTTATCACCGGAATTTTTCTGTTTCGTTTCTATTTCGATATTCATAGAATTACCGTCCAAGGAACCATCTTCACCAGTATCTTTTCCAGATTCTTTTCCAGATTCTTTTTCAGATTCTTTTTCTGTTGTTTCGGTATTTTTTTCAGTTTCCATGTTGTTATTGCTGTCGTCTTTATCGTCTAACCAATAAAAGGACGGCACCGGTTGACCATTCAGAATATCAACATATTGTTTACAATTCAAACGATGCCGAATAATTGGGAGCGGTTTATTGTTGAGAATATTTTCTAACGTTTGAGGTTGCCTTTCGTGAAGACATTGGATCAAACCGTTATCATTCACCACATAAATTCTATCCGTTTCAATATTAAAAAGGAAACGGTCAAATTGTTGGGCATCAAACGCATCAATCGGTGTTCCTGTTTTTCTGTCCAGAATTACCAGCCGTGACCGGCGATCAAGCGAATATATCCGCTTTTTCGAAGCAGCAACAAATTGACAAATATTAGGCGTGTACCATTTTTCTTTGCCGGTAATTAAATCGAGAGCGTGTATTCCGCCGGTTGAAGTTGGGCAATAAACCTCGTTTCCAATAACAGCACTTCGTTCAACAATTGAACCATTCGCCGCAAATTGCCACACCACTTCGCCAGTCCGGTCTTTAACCGCAAAAACATAACCTTCTTTATTGCCGGTAACAACAAGACTTGGTATTTGCGAACCTTGCGGTCCGTTATCGGTGTACAACGGCGGAATACATTGATTCGTTGTTGGACGTGCAAGAAGTTCCTTATTCTCTTCCCATTCTCTCCGTGCAATTCGCTCCGCCCCAAGATAATATGTCTGCGAAGATGAATCCACCATATATTGCAATTCAAAAAATTCATCGGAAAAATTATTGATTCCCGCAGTAAAAAGGAATCCGCGGTCAGTAATCCACGTAATTGATTCACGGTGTGCGGTAACTCTATGCCGTTGGTTGTAAAGAATAATTTGTGTTGAAAGCAACGGCTTAACCAGAACATTCCCAAAAGATAAGTTTTGCATGGGAATACCGGTGATTTTTTGGAGAAAAATTTCATGTTCTTTTTTGGGCGGTTCCGGTTCGGCGAGAATGGATTGTTTTACTTCGGCAAATTTTTTAGTGATATTAGTGAGAACCGGGTCTTCATTTTGTGTTCCATTTTCGTCGGGGGTTGTTCCGTCCGGTTCTTTTATTTCATGAACTTCGGCGGTTTCGGCAGCACCAATAAGAGGAGCGGAACCATGTCCGCCTTCCTCTTCCATTTTCGGACCGGAAACATCCTTCAACATAAACACAATAATCCGACCGCCCATCATTGGGATGTAAATATAATTCTCGCTCATTTCCGGTGCTGTGGACGAAGCCCCGGGCAATGATGTTTGCAAGAGTAATTTTCCGTTCCGCCGGTCAAAAACGAACAGTTCCAAACCGTTGACCACTGCAACCATTCGGCTATTCACGGCGGGTTCCTGAAAAATCATTTCGCGGTTGCCCAACGTCCGCAACCAGAGTGATTTACCGGTTTCGGCATCAATCACATGAAGTTTGGCATCATCGGAAATAACAAACATTGTTCCGCCTTCGACGATGGCGTACAAAATTTTATTCCGGTTTGAATTGATTCCGATCTGATTGAACCAGCTACGGGTCAACCCGTAAGGTTCAAGCGATTGTTGCGAAAGCAACGGCGTTTCTTTTGCCTCACTAAACGAAGCACAAAATAGAAAAATCGCCGATAAAACAAAAAAAACAGTTAATAGAATCAGTCTTTTCATTTCAGTAGTTACCCGGTTATTGCAAAGAAAACTGTTACAAAATCTTGTTCAAAAATAACACCCAATAATTAATATATTATCATATTTTTTATTTTTACCGGAATACAATCAGCACGAAAATATTGAAAATTACGGAAAATTGATTTTACTTTTCCTATTATTCGTTTTATTGCGGTGATTTGTACTCCAATGATATTAAAAAATGATGCTTTTGAATATCTATATCTCCCTTTGACATGGGCAGCAAGATATTTTCCATGTGATTGTGCAGTCAACAAGTCTTGGTATATGGGATACGGTACATCAACATCATAATAGTGATATACTCTTCCGTTAAGAAATTTCACTTCTAATGTCTGTGTTGTTTCGTCATAACCAATTGAGGCTATGTTTGAAGATGTTGTTATTTGTTGTCTTTCCATTTTTCTTTATTTTTTTGTGTTATTAAATTAGGGTTTTGAGAACGCCGTACTTGTAGAAATTCTACATAATTTGGGCAAGGTTCCATAGGGATACCCCATCCGCCTATTTCTTGAGAATGGTCTGCATCTTGAACTTCGCAGATAATCGGGTCTTGGCTATCCGGTCGTTTATTTTTTAGAGGAGCATCAATTAAAACTCTCATTGGTAATTTTACGGCTTCACCTGAAATTGTTTGCATTTTTGTGCGAGTTGGTTTACAACATCTTCGATAGTCATTCCGTCGGAAACAACAATAATAGCGTTGGTTGGTTCTTTCATGGGACCGACCGACCGTGAAGCGTCGCGAAGATCACGTTCAGTAATACGTTGAAGAATTTCGTTGAAGTTTCCTTGTTTCCCGTTCTGCTGTAATTCACCGAGTCGCCGTTTTGCACGTTCTTCCGGGGTTGCTGTCAGGAAAAATTTGACCGGAGCATCGGGAAAAACCGCAGTTCCCTGATCACGCCCTTCCGTAACAAGTCCCTTGCCGCACTCAAGAAACTGTTTCGCAATAGAACGCTGCAACGCAACCATGATCAAACGAATTGCCGGATTATCTGCCGCAAAGTGTGTTTTGTCGGTAACTTCCGGTGAACGAACCAATTCCGTAACATCTTCACTATTGAGCAATGTTTTTCCATTATTTACGGTGATAGCGGTGTTTTCTGCGAGTTTTTCGAGTTGGCGAGGGGTATTCCAATCGACATTCCGGCGCAAACCGAGCAAGGCAATTGTTCGGTACATGGAACCGGTGTCGAGATATTCGTAAATTTTTTCGGACTGTTCTGAAAGTGTCAGAGCCAAAAGCCGTGCGACGGTACTTTTTCCTGCTCCGGCTGGACCGTCAATCGTGATAATCATCAGGTTGCATCCTTCGCCGTGTGAATATCACTGATGGAACGTCCGAGTTTCCGTTGGTTGGAAACAGTAGCGGAACCGTTTGAAATTCGGCGTTGTTGTGTATGGGTTGTTGGCGAGTTCTCTTGGAGAAAACTCAAGATTTTATCTTTTGAAGATTCTTCATCTTGGGGCATTCCCATTGCGCCGACCGCATCAGAAACACCAAGAAGAACTGAACGTTTTACACCATCACGAACCCATTCAAAAAAATTGAAATTCATGGAAGAATCCTTTCCTACATAGAATTTTGGACTATTTTTAACTCATCGCGAACTTCAACCGCCGCGATTTTTCCTTACGTCGCCGGAATCATAATGCTTTTCAAAATTACTGTCAAGAGGAAAAATTGACAGATTTTCTAATAGTTAATAGTTAATAGTGAATAGTTAATAGTGTCGCATGCGGATTTTAACCGGAATGATTGTAAATCGCTTGCGACACTATCCACTCTCCACTCTCCACTCTCAACTCTCCACTCTCAACTATTATCTCGCCCCATGCGGGGCTTTGTTATGTTGGGCATTTTGACCGTAGGTTGCGCTGCGCTACCTACGGTTATGCACATTTCGTCCCTGCGGGACTAAGAAAACATAAGAGATTAAGGAAAGACCACGAAAATAGAACCAAAAAAATTATTCCACTGATATATTACTAAGGGGGAACTTCTAAAAACATCAGGAACGCA
>JAITIZ010000424.1 GCA_031279215.1 Planctomycetaceae bacterium | reverse complement strand
TTGATTATAAATAGGTTATAACTAATTTTAATGCAAAATTGTATCGGAAATATTATTTTGAAGTGTTTGTGAATTTCGTTGCGATATTATGTTTTAGGTGTTAGTAACTTATGATTTTGGTGTACTGCCGGGGGGCTTAAACCAAACATAATTATCATCATTGAAATCGGAAAGAATTTATCATAATAAAAAATGATTTATTATAATAAAAAATGTTGGTGTTTTCAAGAGACTCCCCAATGATTGGGATTGGGTAATTTTGAATCATTCTGTTCGGCAATCCTGATAAAAAACATGAGAAATAAAAGCCATTTTTAGCATAAGATATTTTTTGAAAACAATTTTTCAGTTTTACTGTCTTGATTTTTTTCGACTTCAAGATATATTAATTACGAGAATAAAAAAGGATAGGAAGATATTGATAGAATAGATTTTTGATCTTTGACAATCAGGTAATAAACAATAACTATATCGATAATAGGGACATCTTTGTCCAGTTAAAATCGTTATAATGCGAAAAATGTTGCGCTAAGCGAACATAACATACATTATCGGACGTAACAAAATCGCTCAGATAACCGTTAAAAACGGAACTGAACAAGAGTTATATTTCACCTTCGACGGACACGGAAGTACAAGAGTTTTAACAGATATTGCCGGCGCAATCCTTGAACTCTACGCCTTCGATGCTTATGGTAACGCAATTGGTTTCGACCCATCTGTTGCGCTAACTGAATTCTTGTACAGCGGCGAACAATTCGATTCAAAAATTGGGCAACAATATTTACGGCAACGATATTATGATCCCGCAACCGGAAGGTTCAATCGGCTTGATCCATTCTTTGGAAATATTTCTGATCCACTGTCATTGCATAAGTATACATATACTCATAACAATCCTATCAATATGACCGATCCTACGGGATTGTTTGGGGCGATGAGTATTGGTATAAGTATAGGAATCGGGGCGTTATCAGGTGGTTTGATCATGGGAGGTGCTACTCTTGTAACAACTCGAAGTTTCGAATTGGCGGGACAAGCTTTTCTTAAAGGGGCTATTTTGGGTGCAATAGCAGGTGCCACTTTCCCAATTGTGGCAGCTGGCATTGGTTGGACAGCCACCGCATTAGGAGCTTCAAAAGGTCTAAGTTTAGGTTTGGCATTTTGGGGAGCATCTACCGCTTCTGGTGCAATTCCTTCCTATCTTGAATCAATATGGCAGGGTAATGATCCATTAGGTACGACTGCTTTAACAGATGCTGCAATCGGAGGGGGAACAGGACTAATTACAGTTGGTGTTTTTAAAGGGATCGTAGGTGCAGTACGGTCATCTTACGGATTTAGAATACCCGAAACTGGAAGTATTGATGATATAGCTTTGCAAAAAACTATGGAAAGAGTTAAGCAACTGGCACGAGATCCCGTCTTTTTGCAACATTCTGGTCTTCAAAATACCCCTCAAGCTCAAAAAGTATTTTTTGATTTAGTAGAAAGCCAATTGACACCAGCACTTGCAAATGATAGTGGAGCAGCAGTTGGTTTACTAAATTTTAAGCAGGCTAATGGAGAAATCAAAACAATTTTATCGTTGGCATTACCTAAAAACGCATCAGATAGCACCATTGTACATGAACTCATTCACACCGCGCGACAAGCAGCAACGAAATCATCGCCAAAGGGATATGATCTGTTTTTATTTGAGTCATCAACTCCCAATTTTGATCCTGAATATTGGTGGGTATTCTTACGCGAAGAAAGTATAGCACACATGAAAACAGGAAAAATCATGGTTACAGGAGTCGACCCTTGATGAATAAGAAACCAGTAAGTTGCATTAGTATTGTATGTGCAATGTTTGTATCAATAATTCCTGTATTATTGGGTATGGTTGCAATTCAGCTGAATCGTGTCCAGGATTATTCTTGGAATAGCTGGAAATATATTGTTTTATCTCTAGGGGTGTTGTTAATTTTGTTGTGTTTTTTGAGATACGTTAATAACAGAAATAAGGATTAATGGAAATATACTTGATATGTAAGTCCTTTTAGTATTTCTTGCATTTGTCCGGTAAATTTGAAACCATCCCAAATTATCGATATAATATATCGGTTGAGACAATTTTTAGACAGTACAACAAGAAATGAAGCGAATTATCGCTTCGAAAAGTGATAAAATTGTTCAAAAATTATGTTTTGCACATACAGTGACACAGATTACTCTGATGTTTCTCCTTTCAAAACATACAATGATAATTAACAAAAATAAAAGAACAGTCATTGTGTGCTCTCACAAAACAACTTGGTAAAAAAATAACCCCGATTTTTTATCTTTCGGGGCTACTTGACGGAGTTAGAACATCTTTCGGAAAATGCTGTTGACTAAAAAATTTTTTTAGTGTCGGTTGTTGCGAATATAACTCATTTGCAAAGAGTTTTCTGATTCGCAACCAATCATTTGAATCAAAAGACTTACAAGTTTTTTCATTTCCTAATTGGTCAAGTGCAAGCGAAATTGACGCACTTAAGTGCAAGCGGATTTGACGCAGTGGTTGCCATATTTTTTGTATTTTTTTATACTAATTTTGTTTGTTTATTTTTTACCATTAACCTTTAACCTCTTTTTTATGATGAAGGAAAAAAAGTCAACGTCGTGAATTTTTATTACGTGAACAGATTGTTCGTCTTGTTCGTGATGGTCAATCACGTCGTTCCGTTGTACGTCAATTTAATGTATCGGAAAAACAAGTACGTTACTGGTGTGTTCGTGCCGGTGATCATCGTCTTGATCGTGTTGATTGGACGGATCACCGCGTCACTAAAAGTCGAACTCATAAT
>JAITIZ010000412.1 GCA_031279215.1 Planctomycetaceae bacterium | reverse complement strand
AACACAGCGAAACAGAAACAAGACTTTTTATCATTGTTGGTTGGAAACATTTCTAAAAAAACCGTAAAAACCCGTTTTATAAAAGAGTTATCCTTAAAAAAATAAGGATGATTGACAATAGAATTGCTACTGAATAGATACAAAAGAAGAGTTTTGGGCAGGAAAAAACCGCCGATTGTAGTTCTACATTTGGTAATTGTAGCCCTACTATTAACGAAAGTAGTTCTACAATTGGCGTCAGTTGAGAGTGTTACAAACGATGATAGGGACAAAAGAAACAGAAACATGATCAACTAAACTTGCAACGACTCTTACTCCACAAGCGGGATTAAAAGGGAAAAATAAAAACGCTACTGAATAATTACGATATAGGACAAATCCGGTAAAGTGAATTTCTAAAAACGCCGCGTAATCTGTGGGCAATTTGAACGATATATTTATTTGAACAATTAATAAAATAAACTGTTGCACAATTACGTAGATTGTTAATCTTTGCTTAAATCAATTGGTTGAAATTGTGCAGGGACATTGTCGAGGGAATGATAAAGTTCGGCAATTTCTATGAGGTGTTTTTTTTTACTGATATTGTTGGGATCATTGAGTTCAAAGCGTCCCCAAAGAATTTCTATTTCGGAATTGGTTTGGAGGCGGCAGACGATTCGGTGTCCTGTTGGTGTGGCTTCATGGGACGGAATAATTTTGACCAGTCCCAATTTTTTAGTAACATCTTGCAGTAAACCGGCAAGTTGAGCCGCAGCGTGAACCAAGGGATCTCCCCAAAGTGTTCCGGTAACACCAAGCGGTCTGGAACGAATTCCGGTAATCCGTAAATAGTTTTCTTTTTTCTCCGGCGCAACATTAATAAAATAATCCGTCGGTAACAAAATCCCATTCCGGTCAACAGGATAAAGTCCTTGAGAAACCATCTCCACCAATGCAACCGGAACACGGTAAACCAATTGAATTTCAGCTCCGGCAGGGTAACGTATATGAACTCGACGTACCTCTTCAACCCACGGCGAAGCCAAAAAAGCTTGAGAAAGTTTTTGAGGTAATATTGTATCGAAAAGAGTTGTGTTGGTGTCCAAACCGGAACTTTGTAACACCTCCGCAATAAAATTTTCAGGAACCCACGGCGGCGGAGCTGTTACCAAAATCCGATCCGCCGATAACCGGTACTCCGAACGGAATACAATCTGATTTTTGACAAAAAACCAACCGGTTAATCCAAAACCGGCAAAAAATAATGTAATCAAAATAATACCAAAAAATAACTTGTGTTGATCCCTGAAATGTTTCATATTTCAACTGAAAGAATTACCAATTATTGAGGATTTTATGATTGGATTTCCTGATCAATTATTTTCGGGGCAAACTGGAAAATAAATTCTTCCGCTCTGTGAATCCCCAGCATGATTTCATCCGATGAAGGTTGAAACCGTGCAAATTTGACCATATCCGCCGATTCAAGAAAAAGCCGAAGCCGATCACGTAATTCCGGCGGTAATGCCGACCGGTGTTCCCACTGCTGCGTAATTTCGTGCAAAAATTCTTCCGTTGTCAACTCGGGAGCACGCAAATTCGTTTGTTGCTCAATATACCAACGGACAATACCTGTCAACTCAATGAAAAAGTCTTTAACATCAGTTTCATGTAACCGGTTTTCAAGTAGTAAAGCCAACCGTTGCAACGCAATTTCCTGCGGAGTTAAATCGGATTCCAAAGAAACAGTTGACGGTTTGCGGAAAAAACGAAGCAAAAAGAATAATGAAATAAACGCAATAACAGTAACAATAAGAATAACCCAAAGAAGATTTATTGAACGAAATTCAAAAATATCCGGTGAAGAAGATATCTTATCGAGAGAGGCGGATTCTGGAGTTACCGTAGATTTGATTTCCAATTCTGTAGCCGGCAATGTCAATAAATAAGATTTTTCTTGAAGTTCTTCCCGTTGGTCGTTGTAATGAATTGTTGTTTGCCAAATTGGAGTTATTCCGTCGCGTTGGGGAATAACTCGAAAAATGAGTTGTTTTATTTCTCGGTCTGCCGTAATACCAGAAGTTTGCTCGGTTTTCTGAGCAATTTCGAGTTCGCCCAACATGGAACCAAATATCGGCATTTCAACATGAAGTGTCGAGTCGGCTTCCACTTCAAGCGTTAATAAAATTGTATCGGAAAGTTGCGGTTCGGCAGGGGAAACCTTCCAAACCGCACGTATTCGACCATCCGCAGACTCCGCTTCAACGAGTTGACGGTTTTCAGAAATCAATGCGCCTATAATTAAAAAGGTCAACAACAAATTCATTATTATCTCTTTTTTGATCGTTTCACATTTTTTAAGAAGTAAAATTTGTACAAAAAAAGGAACCATTAGCAAAAATATAAAATATATTGATTATTTCACATTTTGAGGGGCAACCGTGATTGGCGTGAATCATGAAAATTTCCGTCCCGTTAGGAATGAGCGGTTTTAAGGGACATTATGTTCTACCAACATCTTGCCCCTAACAGGACAAAAAACACAAACATTTATCAGTGATCAAATTATCCCCCAAAATATAAAACAATCAAAAAATATACTGTAATTACAAAATCACATACTTATCTTTTCGCAAGGCTTTTTCACAAGACTTTTTACAAGGATACCTATCATCGCAAAACTCACTGCAATAACATTATTTATTGTTGAAATCATACCATTTGTTTACCCATTGTGGAAGATCAATTTAGTCAAATATTCAATAATCTCAAAACAATTCCACAATTGATTACCGTCTGTCGGTAAAGACAACTCCAATTGTAACAGTCTATTTTATTAACGACCACATAATTTAAGTCGTCCGCAGATGACGCAGATTTTCGCAGATTTGCGCAGATTTGCACAGATTTGCGTCCAGCGATTTTCGCGGATATTCGATTTTCGTGGATTTTCAAGGATTATTTTTTGAGAGTAGTAAATAACGAAACAAACAAAGGAAGAATAGACAAAAAATATAAAAAATTATTTTCAAAAAACCTTTTTAAAATAATCTGCGAAAATCTGTGAAAATCTGCGGACGATTGGAATTATGTGGTTATTAATAAAATAAACTGTTACCCTAAATTGACCCGAAAGAAAGAATCAAAAGGATTAAAAAAACTGATCCACTTGACAGGTCGATTGACCGACAAGATAATGTGTTGCTCTTGGTTTTTCCTGAATTTTGATTGGGTGTTATTGTTGAATATTTAATGTTGTTGAATATTGTCGGCGGCTGGTTAATTGTTGTCGCAATTTTCTTTTTTTTGTATTTTACCTGTTCAAATTTGATTTATTTTATAATTCCATGTATTGGTCGAAAACGCTGATTCCGACAATGAAAGAAACACCTGAGGGTGCAGAGATTCCTTCTCATGTTCTCATGCTTCGAGCCGGATTGATTGCTCAGGTAATGGCGGGAGCATACACTTATTTACCGCTTGGTCTCCGATCTCTTCAAAAGGCGACGCAAATTGTTCGCGAAGAGATGAATCGTGCCGGAGCGGTTGAACTTTTAATGTCCACACTTTGCCCCATTTCGCTGTACGAACAAACAAACCGTGTTGAAGCGTTTGGCGATGTCCTCATTAAGACCCAATTACCACGCGGCGGGAAAAAAATTCCGGTTGTTCTTTGCCCTACACATGAAGAAGAAATTACTGATTTAGTTTCGCGTTACGTTTCGAGTTACCGGCAACTCCCAATCATATTGTATCAGATTCAAACAAAATTCCGCAACGAAGAACGTCCGCGATTTGGGGTATTGCGAACCAGTGAATTTATTATGAAGGATGCGTACAGTTTTCACACAACATTGGAATCACTCAATGAAACATATAAAAAAATGTATGATGCTTACTGTAAAATATTCCAACGTTGTGGTTTACCGTTTTTGCCGGTGGAAGCGGAATCCGGTCCTATTGGCGGCGATGCTTCGCACGAATTTATGATTCCGTCTCCGAATGGCGAAGACAAAATTGTTCATTGTGAAGCTTGCGGTTACGCTGCCAACACAGAAAAAGCCGAAATCGGTTCAACCGGCAAAAATCAACCGGCAGAAACAATACCCTTCAAACCAATGACGGAACTCGATACACCCAATGCACATACGATTGAACAGGTTTGTAAGTTTCTCAAAGTAAAACCGGCAAAATTAATTAAAACACTTATTTATGTTGCGGATAATCCGGAGTCGAATGGTTCCTTACAACCGATTGCGGTGTTAATTCGCGGCGATCACGAGGCAAACGAAAATAAAATCAAACGGGTTTTGAAGGCAACCAAGTTAGAACTGGCGGACGCTAAAACAATTGAAACGGTAACAGGAGCACCGGTTGGTTTTGCGGGACCGGTTGGGTTATCGCAACGGATTCCGATTTATGCTGACCATGCTGTTATGGAAGTTACCAACGCTATTGTCGGCGCAAACAAAAATGATAAACATCTCGTCAATGTCAATCCGTTTCGTACTTCTCAAAGTGATTGGGCACCGGATAAGATTGATGATTTCCGTAATGCTGTTGATGGTGATGCTTGTCCGCGTTGCAGTTCTACGATGAAGATTCGGGAGGCTATCGAAGTTGGGCATGTTTTCAAATTAGGTACAAAATACTCCGAATGTCTAAACGCCAAATTTCTTGACGCAGACGAAACTCAAAAAACAATTATTATGGGTTGTTACGGAATTGGGGTAAACAGGATTATTGCGGGACTTATTGAAACGTCGTATGACAATGCCGGAATGATTTGGCCTGTGAATCTTGCGCCGTATGAGGTGGTGATTTGTCCAATGAAAGTAACTGATGAACAAATAATGAAACTTGCAAACGAATTAGCACAAAATTTACAAACACAGGGACAAATTGATTGTTTAATTGATGACCGTGATCAACGTCCGGGAGTGAAGTTCAAGGATATTGATTTAATTGGTTTTCCGTTACGGGTTGTTATTGGGGACAAGGGACTTGCCGAAGGTAATATCGAAACAAAATGGCGATGGGAAAAAGAAACCGTTATGATTCCCATCAATAACGCCGCCGAAACCATCATTCAATGGATCAAAACAGAACGCAAAAATAGTAAACGTTTTAATAACCGTATAACAAAATAATTATTGGGGACGTAGTTAATAGCGGAGAGTGGAGAGTGTCGCAAGCGGAATTATTGTCGTTTGGTAGTATACTCTCAACTCTCCACTATCAACTCTCAACTACTCTCACCCCCCTAGCGGGGTTAAGAGCGAAAAACAAAAATTTCACTGATCTATTACGACAATTGTAATTATTG
>JAITIZ010000388.1 GCA_031279215.1 Planctomycetaceae bacterium | reverse complement strand
AAATTTATTGTTAGAAGGAACGCGGTCGTCTCGACCGCATTTTTAGGCGTTTTTTGTAAAAAAACAGGGCAGGCGAGACGCCTGCGTTCCTCCTAATATTAGGTTTTTAGAAGTTCCCTAAATATGTTGTTTTTTCAGGGCGAGATTGTTGTTGGTAATATTTTCGTAGAATGTTGCTCTATGCTGTTGCGTATTGCCTCTTCGGAGCAACTGCTGAATAGTTACGAATAATTACTTAATTTTATCTCAAAAAATTACTCCCCAAAAAACTCCCAAACAATATTACCGAAAATTTGTTAAAGATTTTCAAAAAGAACCCCAAAATTCCAGACAAAACTCTTAATAAAACCACCGTCAATATACTTCTCACGGTTAAAACGCCTCTTTGGGTCTATTGAACTTTCCCAATAACTTTGGGAGATCACTTGACAAACCAATGGTAATTTTTTACAGTGTAAAGAATATTAGTGTCTTGCATCCTTCAAAAACAATTTGTCAATGATTTATTTGTCAATGATTTTTTGGGAGAACATAAAATATAAATAATGATTGAAGAAAAATCATGACACAAAGCCGGTCCAATGAACAATAAACGTGTCCTAATATCGTTTGACTATGTGTTAAAATGATTGTTGTGTAACAAAGTCAATTAGTTATTGTCGATACAATTTTTTGTTGATGAGCCCAATGATTTGTGAATGACTTAAGATAGGGATACAGTATAGTAATATCAATAATTTGATAAATGGAGGATTTGGAATGAAATTCTTTCTTATAAAACCGTTTTTGGGAAGTGTTGTATTTTTATTCCTGATTTTGTCAGGTGTTTTGGAAACAGAGATTTCTTATGGTATTGATTCTATTTATCAGACATCTTACCGGACATCTCCTGAAATTATTTCCGAAACGGTTCCAATTCGTGTTGGCGAAACTGCTATTTCGTATGATTTTCCGTATGAACCTCAAATTATCAAACGGCAGATTATTTCAACCCGAATCATCTCACCGCCGGCCAATTCCGAAATAAAAACCATCAATGATAAACCATTGCTTCCGCTTCGCCAAATGGAAAGAACGGAAAGAAAAGAGAATATTGTAGAAAAAATAGAGAAAAAAGAAAACCAAGTCTTGCCCGAAGAAACAAATCCTGTCCTAAATAATTGGGACGAGATAAAATCTTCAGAAATTTCGGTGCTTGATTCCAAAACTTCTATAGAACCAATTGAAAGAACATCTGAAAAACCAATCGAAAAACCAATCGAAGAACCAACCGGAGAACCTGTCGGCAAACCAACCGGAGAACCTGCCGGCAAACCAACCGGAGAACTTGTCGGCAAACCAACCGGAGAACTTGCCGGAGAATCAATTGGAGAGTTTGCCGGAGAATCAACTGGAGAAAAACCTTTTCTGGGGATTACTTTTCCTTTACTTACCGAAGAACCTGACCGTATCACAACTTTGAAACCGGCGCAACCGTTACAAAATGAACCGAACAATACCCCCAAACCAACACCGCCGGTTTCACAAACAGTTCTTGGTCAATCCTCTAGTTTTGCGAGTGATCTGGAAAAAGCATTGGATGAGCCATTACCTTCCCCGAAGGGTTTGGTGGATGTGTCGGTGATTGATCCGAAGTTGTTTGAGAGCGCGGCAGAACATGAAAACAAGAAAACACCGGAACAAAATACAGCGTCAACACCAACAACCGAAAATAATTCAACAGTAATTTCAAAAGAACCATCGGAAGAAAATAAACTCAAAAATGAAAAACAAGTTAATGGAATCAATGGAATTTTGTTGTTAGTAACTATTGTTTCTGTAACTATGTTAATTTATGCGGTTGTTATTGCATTCGATTATCATCAACGTTGGATACAATCGCTGACAACACAAAACAATCGTTTTGCCGGTATTTCTGATTCCGGTTTTTCCGGTAATGAGATGGATATGGATGCTGATTTTTCCGGTAATATTCCTTTGTATAACGGAAATTCAAATATTCCGGCGGGATTATCTCATTTTCGTTCAGAATCGCAATATTACTGACAGCAGTATCTCAACCGCCTCTTTAACGACAACAACAATAACAACGGCAATACATAATCAGCTACATCAGTTAAAGAAACAATTACGTTTTTATCAATAATTTTACGGTTTGTGTGTTGTTTATGTTGGAAAGAGTAAATTGTTTTTTGGGTATTTCAAATTAAATATTATTTCCGACAATTAAACATACACCTTATATTCCTATTATTTTGTATTTTGGGAAAAGTATTTTTAGAAATTCCGAAAAGAAAATAGATTCCATAGATATTTTACAAATCATAATATGTTAAACTATAATACATCTTTTTCAAAAGTTCTTTATTGAATCTTCAAAGGGGCTTTTATTGATTTTTGTCTTATTTTCGACAATTTTTGATAATTTCACAGTAAAATAAATAAATGATCAGGAACAGATTCCAAGAAATTGATGACATCTGTATTGATACTCTTTGTGAGTCGGGTATTCTGTTGTGGAATTATACTGAGTCTAGCAAGGAAATCACGTTTTTTGGGCGTCGGAATATTGAGTTATTTTTTGGAAGTTCGGTGAACCGGTTCACAATAGGTTGGAATGATTTTCTTGATCTTTCGGTTCATCCTGAGGATCGCACGAATGTTGAACAGTCATTGGTTCGGGGGCTTTGTTCTTCGAATGATTTTACGGCGACTTTTCGGATAAAATATTCTGAAAAAGACCAATGGGAATGGATCAATCTTTTTGGTAAACCGGCTTCGAATGATTCTGCTGCAAAAAAATTTTGGGGAACGATACGTCTTTTGTCGTTTATGGCGGACAACCGAAATGTATCTGTTGACAATATATCTGTTGACCGTGGTCTATCCAATTTCTTAATTGCGGACGAGGCGGAAATATCGAAACTTGAACCGTTAAACTCCCATAACCAGTTGAAAATGATTTTCGATGCAATGCCGTTGAGTTGTCTTTTTTTGAATATAGACGGGATGGTTTGGGGCTGTAATACTGCGGCAGCACAATTTTTTGGGATCAACAATCTGACCAATTCCTTTCGGCATCTCACAACTTTTTCGCCGAAATTCCAGTTAAACGGGCGTCGTTCAGAGGAAATGATTACGGAAAAAATCACAGAAGTTATTAAGAAGGGGCGGCTTGTTTTTGATTGGATTCATCAAAAATCTGATGGTGAACAAATTCCTACAAAAATTACTCTTGTTTGGATGAAACGAAAGAATCATTATATTATTGTGGATTATATTCAGGATCTTCGGGAACTTAAACAGATTCAGGGGGAGCGTGATCAAGAACGAGTTCTTTTGCAAAATATTCTCAATTCCAGTCCGGTTTGTTTTGCAATTATTAACTCTAATGACAGTATTACCTTTGTAACTCCGTTTACGACTGATTTTTTGGGAATTAATACCGGTGATACATTTAGTGATTATTTTGTTGATCAAAAAGTCAGGAAGCTGCTAGAAAAAGAACTCGAACAAAACGGTCTTGTCAATTGGCGTCATGTTACAATGAAAACTTTAAACGGTATGATTAAGGAAATACTTGCGAATATGTTTTTCATTGACTATTACGGGGCGAAGGCGACGATGGCGTGGCTGATTGATGTTACGGAGATTCGTCATGCGGAGATGGAACTTCGGTTGGCTCGTGATGCGGCGGAGGCGTCGGTACGTACCAAAAGTGAATTTCTTGCTAACATGAGTCATGAGATCCGAACACCAATGAATGCTATTCTTGGCATGGCGAATCTTGCATTGCGAACGGAGTTACAACCCAAACAGCGTGACTACATCGAAGCGGTAGAACAATCAGCAAGACTTTTGTTACGAATTATTAACGACATTCTTGATTTTTCAAAAATTGAGGCGGGACGAATGATGATGGAATATCATGAGTTTTCTCTCAATGAAGTTATTGATGATTTGGATGCACTTGTTGCGGAATCGGCGAACAAAAAACAGTTAGCACTTTCTTTTGAATTTGCCAAGGGAGTACCGATTTATTTGATGGGTGATTCTATACGTTTACGCCAAGTTTTGGTCAATCTTGTTAGTAATGCGATTAAATTTACGAGTGAGGGTTCGGTAAGTGTTTTTATTGATATTGTGGAGCAGGATGGTCTTTCGGTATTACTTCGTTTTTCGGTTCGGGATTCTGGGATTGGTATTACGCCGGAGCAGATACGTTTGTTATTCCGACCTTTTAGCCAGGCGGATTCTTCGACAACACGAAAATATGGCGGAACGGGATTAGGGTTGGCAATTTCCAAGAGTATTGTAAATATGATGAAGGGTGAAATCCGGTGTGAAAGTCAACCTGGGCAAGGCACAACCTTTATATTTACGGCTCGATTTGGTTTACCGCTTGAGGGTGATATTCTTGAAGATTTTTCGGAAATCCGTACTGATGTTCTTTTGTTGGGGGATCGTCATGATTCTTTGTCTACAATTCGGAATTATCTGGAGCTTCTGAAATGCAAAGTGGTTGCTCAATACGAGGTTCCCAATGATTTTGAGATATTCCTTAATTCGAACCGGATGGGCGAGATTGATTTTATTATTTTTGATTTTGACGATTTGGAGCGGAAGGGTTTACCGATGTACATGTCTCTTTATGATAGGAATCTTACTGACAGTATACCGTTTCTGGTTTTTTCGAGTCATCCTGATTTGGAACGGTTCCTGAAAGAGCAGAAAATTTCAAGTTCTATTCATCAGATTCAAAAACCGATTGTTGTCAGTGATCTTTTTAATATTCTGATGTCGGTTACATCGGAAAAGAAAAAGGCGATGATTGAAGCGAAAAAGAAGTCGCATTCTCAGGGGGAGACACGTCAATCCAATGTTTCAGTTATGCTTCCGGAATCTGTTCGCGGAGCTAAAATTCTTTTAGCGGAGGACAATCGAATTAATCAAATGGTTGCGACGGAGATGCTTAAGATGGAGGGATTTAATGTGGATGTGGCAATTAACGGGCGTATTGCGTTGGAGATGATCCGCAGCAATCATTATGATTTGGTTTTGATGGATATTCAGATGCCGGAGTTGGACGGTCTTGAAGCGACGAAAATTATTCGTTCTGATCCTCAATTTAGCAATCTTCCGATTCTGGCAATGACGGCTCATGCAATGACGGGAGATCGGGAGTTAAGTATTGAAGCCGGGATGAATGATCACATCACCAAACCAATTGATCCGGCGTTACTGTTCAACACCCTTGTCAAATGGATCCGAAAATCCTAAATTTGTAACTCCTTGTTTTGAGGGAACTTCTATACTTCTCCCAAGTAAAAACAACTCTTTCTATAGTGGATAGTGGAAAGTTGATAGTGGATAGTGCCGCAAGCGGAATTATTACCGTTTAGGTAGTAATTCCGCTTGCGACACTATCCACTATCAACTACTCCGGGGTTAAGAGGAAAAAATAAAAAACCGACTGAATAATTACGAAATATTACCAAATTTTTAAAATATTTTGAAAATTCTCCAGAAAAAGACGAAGACTCTAATTGACGGTTTGAACTCTTTTGATTAAACTGTGAGACTTAATCGGTTGTGATTTGTGTTTTTTTGCCGCTCGTTTTGTGACAAACGAATCGCAACGATTTCAATGAAACCTTATAAAATAAGGAGTCTAACCATGAATAATGTAGTAATGTGTTTGGTTGGGATTTTTGCAGAAATTTTTGCGAAAACCCCAATGTTAAACTG
>JAITIZ010000358.1 GCA_031279215.1 Planctomycetaceae bacterium | reverse complement strand
AGGAACGCAAGCGTCTCGCCTGCCCTGTTTTTTTACAAAAAAACTCCTAAAAATGCGGTCGAGACGACCGCGTTCCTTCTAACAATAAATTTTTACATTAGGTTTTTAGAAGTTCCCTTAAGATCAAAAAATAAAAATTCCACTGATAGATTACAAACGCTACTGAATAATTACCACAAATTTATAATTAAATGGAAATTAACGGCGTGTTAAAATGAAAAAGAATTATAAATTGACACTGTTTATCATATTTGGTCTGATACTTCTAAACATCGTTTCTTAATTCGCCGAAACAAACAGTTGACCGGACTTGTTAAGACAGTTATGACTTACGGTATTATTTCCGGTTAAACGGAATACGCAACGTATTAGATTGTAAACGATTACCATTTTATGGGAAAAACTAATTTTTTTTCTTTTTGTAGTATCTTTTTTTTCAAATTTATAAGGAAATTTCCCAAAAACTTATTTTTTATTGACCAATCCCATACCTTTAAAAGTAGGAATTTTTAGGCAATTAGGGATTGATGAATATTTTTCAGATTAAAAAATTTTGTTTTTAGAAATTTCCGGCGGTCATTCAGAAAACAGGTAAAAATAGGTGATAAATGTTCCCTTTACAAACAAGTTCAAGAGAAAAAAAGGTTGGTTCTTATAACCGAACCTTTTCTTTCCAAAAAATGCCATTAGAGTTGTCGAATATGATTGATCCTCCTCCAGTAATGCGGTTTACACATCCGCTTCCGTATGGTGCGATTCTGCATGATAACGGTGTTCAATTTGTTGTTGTCAGCCGGTTGGCAAAATCAATGAAGCTTCTTTTATATGAAAAGGTTACGGACTTAGAGCCGTCTGATGTTATTCAGTTTAACCGTGAAGAAAACCGTTGGGGACATGTTTGGTCTTTGTTTGTCAAAGGTTTACAAGCCAAACAGCTTTATCATTTTCAGGCGGAGGGTCCGTTTGAACCGGAAAAAGGGCTTCGTTTTGATGGACGTGCTCGTCTAATCGATCCCTACACCAAAGCTTTAGCCGGAACATTTTTACCTTCAACAGACGGTATTGTCCGACCGCCGAAATGTGTGGTTATTGACGATGACGATTTTGATTGGCGAGGTGACCAACACATTCGCTATGATCTTTCGAAGTCTATTATTTATGAGTTGCATGTTCGCGGGTTCACGCAATCGCCGTCAAGTGAAACAAATCATCCCGGAACTTATCTCGGTTTAATTGAAAAAATTCCTTATTTGCAAGACTTGGGAATTACGGCGGTTGAACTGATGCCGATTCATGAGTTTCCTATCAAGGGGAGTGATGGTTTAGACCCCAAAATCAAAAATTATTGGGGTTACGACACAATGGCGTTTTTTGCACCGCATCGCGGTTATGTTTACGGCAAAGAACCCGGCGCACAAGTCCGTGAATTTAAGGAAATGGTTCGGGCGTTTCATCAGGCGGGAATCGAAGTGATTCTCGATGTCGTGTTCAACCATACCTGCGAAGGTAATGAATTTGGACCAACACTCAGTTTCAAAGGACTTGACAACCAAATTTATTACATGCTTGACCGCGGTCAATATTACAAAAATTACAGTGGTTGCGGGAATACGGTTAATGGTAATCATCCGATTGTTCGTGAGATGATATTTAATTGCCTTCGGCATTGGGTGCATAATTATCATATTGACGGTTTCCGTTTTGATTTAGCGTCTATTTTGAGTCGAGACCAATCAGGCAATCTTCAAGCTAATCCGCCTTTAATCGAACAAATTTCGGAAGACCCTTTGCTTGCGGATACGAAAATTATTGCGGAGGCGTGGGATGCTGCTGGAGCGTACCAGGTTGGTTCGTTTGGGGTGTATGGTCTTGGTTCACAACGCTGGGCGGAATGGAACGGAAAATATCGCGACGATATACGGCGTTTCTGGCGCGGTGATCAGAATATGACCGGGGCATTGGCAACCCGTCTTTCCGGTTCAAGTGATTTGTACTCTTACAGTGGGCGGCGTCCGCAAAATAGTATCAATTTCATAACTGCCCATGATGGTTTTACAATGAATGATCTTGTCTCTTACAATTACAAACACAACGAAGAAAACGGTGAACAAAACCGAGATGGTGAAAATCATAATTGTAGTTGTAATTACGGAGCGGAAGGACCAACAACCCATCGTGAAATTGAATCGGTACGAAATCGTCAAATTAAAAATATGATGGCAACATTGCTTTTAAGTCAGGGTGTTCCCATGATTTCCGCCGGCGATGAAGTCCGAAGAACACAACGCGGTAACAATAACGCATATTGTCAGGACAATGTTATTTCGTGGTTTGATTGGCGTCTTCTCAAACGGCATGGTGATATTCGGCGTTTTGTTCGGGAACTGATTCGGTTTCGCAAAAAAGAAGTTATTGTACGTCAATCCCGTTTTATGACAGGTCACCCCAAGGTACCTGGTGGTTTACCGGATATTAGTTGGTATGGTGCTCTTGGTGGAGAGGTAGCTTGGCATAACGGTCTTGATCGAAGTTTAACCTGTCTTATTGCTGCAGTACCGCCCACTGCCGAACACGAAGGTTCCTTGTATCATTTATTAATGATGTTTCATGGGGCTTGGGAGTCGCGTGATTTTTATTTTCCGGCGGTGTGTCAGAATTTTTCCTGGCGGCTTTTTCTTGACACATCGTCAGCCGCGCCCAATGATATTTTTCCAGAAGGAACGGGACCAAAACCAAACCTCAATTCCATTTTGAAATTTATTCCTCATTCTATGCGGGTTTTTCTTGCGGAAGCACGTTAAGAAATGACCGCCTGTGTTGTTTTACTGCAAAACGATCACAAAATATACTCAATCCTGTTATCAATTGGTTGTTTTTATATTGTTTTATATTGCCATTACATTTTCGGAAGGTAGGCAACTATAGGTGAAAGCCGTAGGTGAAAGCCCTTCAGCGAAAGGTTGCCCACCTCTTTCTGGTTCGACGTAAGTCTTTGTATTTCAAAGACTTACAAAAAAATGTAAGCGGCTGTTCACTGCCCCGTTCACTCTCAAAACGGCGTTGTTCATCGGGGACAGGAATTGATGTAAACTATTGATTATAAATAAGTTATGATTAATTTTAATGCAAAATTATATCGGAAATATTGTTTTGGAGTGTTTATGAATTTCGTTAGTTTGTGTGAAAAACTTGAGAAATAGAAAGTCATCTTTAGCAAAAAATAAATTTCACCGATTTTTTTTCTTGTTTTTTTCGATTTCAATGTAAACTGATTATGTGAATAAAAGTGATAAATGTTGATAGAATAGATTTCTGATCTTTGACAATTAGGTAATAAAACAATAATTATAGTGATAATAGAGGATTCATTGTCTCATTAAAATCGTTATAATACGTAAAAATTCGG
>JAITIZ010000294.1 GCA_031279215.1 Planctomycetaceae bacterium | reverse complement strand
GAAATATTTTTTAATAAATACAACTGGATTTTTAGGAAAATATCAATTTCGTCAAGATTGGAGTAAATCAATCAATTCTTCTATTGACAATTTATTTGTTTGGTCGGTACCTTCGAGTAATTTATCGGCGAGATCGCGTTTTTCGTGATGTAAGCGAACAATTTTTTCTTCGATAGTTCCTAATGTTATCAGGCGGTACACTGTAACTGGTCGGGTTTGTCCGATTCGATGTGCTCGGTCGGTTGCCTGATCCTCAACTGCAGGATTCCACCACGGATCCGTATGAATCACATAATCTGCCGCCGTTAAATTCAAACCGCTTCCGCCCGCTTTGATACTGATCAGGAATGCATCCGATTCGCCGGCTTGAAATGCATCCACCTGTTTCTGACGTTCATGTGCCGGTGTGGAGCCGTCTAAATATTGATACGAAATACCCATATTATCCAGTTCGGCTCTTAATAGACGGAGATGTTTCACAAATTGGCTGAAGACCAAAACTTTATGCCGGTTGTCTTTTAGTTCCTGCATAATTTCGCGGAACGCTTCCAATTTTGAGCTTTCAATATTACTGTCCGGTAATACAAGTTTGGAATGACAACAAAGTTGACGTAATTGAGTTAAGGCTGCCAATATTTGTAATTTTCCTTGTCCTGAATTTTTATTTTTGATTTCTTGAAGTTCTCGTAACGCTTTTGTTCGTGTTGCTTCGTAAAACAACATTTCTTCTTTTGACAGTTCTATTTCCCGAATAATTTCTGTTCTTGCCGGCAATTCTTCAAGAACTTGTGATTTGGTACGGCGGAGAATAAACGGATGAACCAATCGTCGTAACGTATGTCTTGCTCCTGCCGAATGATCACGTTGAACCGGTATGGCAAAACGATCTTCAAACGATTTTTGCGAACCCAAAAGTCCCGGATTGAGAAAACGGAACAAACTCCAAAGTTCCGTCAGATTATTTTCTATTGGTGTTCCAGTCATTCCGACACGAAAATCGGTTTGTAATTTTATGGCGGCTTTGGCGCGCAGTGATTCGGGATTTTTGATTGCCTGCGATTCGTCAAGAATTACTGTTGCGTATTTCTTTTGGGCGAAGAGTTCGATTTCTTGTTGCAATAAGGAATAACTTGTTAATAAGATATCGCGTTTTGTAGCAGAGGTAATTAAACGGTCTCGTTCTTCTTTTGATAATCCTATTTTTGTGGTTATTGGTTGAATACGTTTGACTTCCAGTATTGGGGCAAAACGTTTGGCTTCACGTTCCCAATTGAAACAAACAGAAGTGGGCGCAACCACCAACGCCGGTCCTAAATCCGCACGAAGTAACAACAACACCAATGCCTGAATCGTTTTGCCAAGTCCCATATCGTCCGCCAGACAACAGCCGACTCCCCAATTAGCGCAACGGGCAAGCCAATGATAACCTTCCATCTGATAATCGCGAAGGTCACCAACAAACCCTTTTGGAAAAGGAACTTGATAATCCCGTACTTCGACAATTCGTTTTTTGATATTTTTCCAAGCGGTGTTTTGTTGCAAGGTTGGAAGTGCATCAAAGAAATCTTCCAATCCGGCAGCAGCTAAGGAATGAATTTGTACAGATTTTCCTTTGACATTCGATAAGCGTTTCAATTCACCAAGCCGTTTGCGTAACTCATTGGTCAAAGCAAGAAATTTTTTATCATCCAGTTTTACGAACCGGTTTTCTGTGTTTTCGTCCAGTAATTCGAGAAGACGTAAAAGTTCAAAAGAATCGCCGTCCACAGAAATGGAACCTTCCGCCGATAACCATTCGTTCAATGACGAAAACGCAAGATTTATGTTACCGAATGTTGCCGTTGAAGAAACCGAAAATTTTTCACCATAGGGCCAATAAATTTCGACTTCTTTTTCATCTTTTTCTGTAATCGAGGAATGGTCAACTGTTTTCGTTTTTCCCTTTTTTACTGGTTTCTCGCTAACTGTTTTTGTTTCTGAATCTTTTAATTTTGTTTCCAAATCTTTTAATTCGGACAAAAAGTTTAGTGTATCGAGGGGTGTTTCAAAAATATATTGATCTTTGGAGAGAGTTACTGCCGATTGAAAGGTCTTGATTTTTGAAACGAATTGTTCTCGTTTTTGAGATTCCGCTTGCAGATTCCGTACGGTTTGAAGTCTTTGACCGCCGATTTCCGCAATAACCCGTTCTGCTCCGACTCCCGGACGGTGTGCCTGACTTTCCTGCCCCAACGGTTTAACAAAAAATTCCGCCTGAACTCCCTCACCATTCGGAGTTAGATATAAATATAATTTCAGGTCGGCGGGAATTTCGGGGACATCGGTAAATTCAATACTGGCATCGGTTTTAACTATTAAATTTCCTGCTAGTTTTGCTAACAGATTGGTCAATTGGGTTTCGGCAGTTTTGGGAAAGGATTGACCTTTTGTACCAAGAATGGTACGAATTTGTATTTCAAACGGTGAAAGTTTGATTACTTTGAAACGTAACGGTGTTTCCTCAATAACAAAAAAACTTGTCGTCCTATCATCTATTGACTGAACCTTGTTATGATCATAACTAGACCGGTATTCACAAAGCGGCGGTGAAAATGTAAGATGCCATTTTCCTTCTTTTTCCTGCATTGCGATTTCGCCGTGTCCCAAAACAAGCTCCATTGGCTGCGGCGGTTCGGTAACAGAAAACAACAACGGATGTCCAATAAATTTCAAAGCAACTTCGCTGTCAAGTTCATAAGTTACACTGTGATAGCGATATTGTACGACCTCTTGAATTGATGAACAAATATCCCGATCCTGATCGGTGAGAAATGGAAACATTTTTATTGATTTGAATAACCGTGCCAAAGCAACCGGTTTTCCTTTTGTCCAACTTTGTGATTTTTCGTTCCATGTTTGTTGATAAGGCAAAAATTCAATGTGATGAACGGATTTTTCGTTTTTAATTTTCCAAATCAAGCGTGATTTATTATGTTCGCCGGCGGTTTCGGATTTTTTGGTTATAACAGAAGCTGAAGTTAATGTTCCCAAAGATTCGAGAATAAGTTCCCAAGGTTCGCGAGGAGTCAACAGATTTTTCAGCGGTGCGGATTTTGATTTTGTGCGAAAAGTTTCTACCCAGCCGGAATCAGGCGGTTTGGCGGCACCGAAAGCGAGTGCTATTTCGAGTGATTCTGCTGCAATCCAAGGAAAAATAATCCGGTTTTTCCGAACATATTCCAGAAGGAGAAGATTTAATTCCGGTGTTGTTTTGAGTTGAAACCAAATACCTTCATATCCGTACAAAAGTTGTTGTAACCAAAACGAAGATGATTTTGAAAGAAGTGTTTTCAAGGAAATACGCTCCGGTTCCAAACCGTTCAACCGCTGCGTAATCGTATCAATTACTTTCCAACATCCGTCCAATTGCAACAAAAATACACCGTTTATCGAATGCGGTTTTGTTCGTAACGAGGCATTTTTAATAATTTTCGATACGTAAGAATGGTCTCCGGCGGCAAGTTCGGCAAGACAATGAAAAACACCGGAAAGATAAGGAATTGGTGAATTTTTAATCCATTTTATACCCGGCATTATTTTGTACATTAACTGATAGAGTTTGGCTGCTTCTTTGTAGTTACCGATAAGAAAAGAGCGGTGGGCATTAAGCAAAACAGGAGCCGTATTACCGGTCAGGTGATTGAGACGCTGGTCATCCAGTTTACCGGAACAAAAAGCATAATCGAGCAGAATAATTTGTAACATCAAATTACAATGCGGTGTACTTGCTGTTTGGATCAATTGTTCCCACATATCGCCCAATCCTAGAATTGGATTAGAAATCGTTTGAACTAAAAAGAACTGACCGATTAATGACTGAATCTCTATACTGGTATTCTCAAACCAAGTACGGGAAACATTGGACGTACAAAAATTTTTTATTGTATTATAAAAAGAATTTTGTTTTGACGGATCGTTTTGTAAAATGTATGGGAAAATCTGGTACAAACCGACAGAGTTTTTTGTAATTAAAATATGACGAAATTCACGGATGATATCTTCCGGCATACTAGGGCGTTCAAAAGAACGTCCGCCGCAAGAATAATCGTAACCCGAAAAAAAGTAAAGTCCTCCGATTTTTTGAAGGAGTACGGAAGCATATTGGCGATACTGTTGTGATTGAACGAGTTCCTGAATAATGAGTTCGCGATAGTCTTCGGTACAAACAAGCGACATATTACCGATTAAACGAATCCAACCTTCTCGGGCAAGTTTTTCTAAATTTGTTACAATAGGAGCAGAGTTTTTTTCCGTTGCGATATTTTTTGCAGATAAAAATTTTGTTATCCCTTGAGATTGGGAAGACAAAATTCTCCTGCAAAGTTCCTGAACTGTTATTTTGCGAATAGGTGCGGTGTGAATTGCCGCAAAATAAAGAACATTTTTGTCATTATCATCAAGAGAATCAAAACGTTCTTTCCAATTAGTTTTGGGCGAAACATTCGCGATAACAGACGATTTATTTTGTGTTATCATTATATCCTGATATCCTGTGTTTAAAATAAATATTCTACTAAACAGTTACGAATTTTTATATTCTTTATTTAAAATCCCGTTTATTCCGCCAAAAAACGAAAACCGAATTTTAAAGTACGATGAGTATATCAGAAAATTTTCAAATGGCGATGAGTAGATTATCTTAATTCACGATATACTTGATCGAGTTTTTTTTTCCAATTATTGATTTGGGTACGTACTTGATTAGGGGCGGTTGATCCGTAACTTTTCATAGCGGCAACAGCATTGGCTGCGCCTAAAATGGAAAAAACATTGTAATCAAACCCTTCATAAATTTCGTGAAATTCTTTAAGCGGCAACTTCACAAGCGGTATTTCACGTTCCATCGCAAGACGGACAAGACGCCCAACAATTTCATGTGCGGTACGTTGTGGAATTCCTTTCATAATTAGAGACTCCATCAAAATTGTTGCATCGAGGTAGCCGCGATCAAGTTTATCTGCAATACTTTCACGATTAAGGGCTGTTCCTTCCACAAGCGGAGCTGCCAACATTAGTACGGTTTCAATTGTGTCAAAAGAATCGAATATAGGCGGTTTATCTTCTTGTAAATCACGGTTGTAGGCAAGTGGGAGACTTTTGGTCAAAACGAGAAGAGTTTGGAGATTCCCGACAATACGAGCCGTTTTCCCGCGAATCAGTTCCAAGACATCGGGATTCATTTTCTGCGGCATAATAGACGAACCCGTACAAAATGCTTGAGGAAGACGAATAAAATTAAATTCGGAAGTTGACCAAAGTATCCATTCTTCTGCCAACGTACTCAGATGAATTGCAATTTCCGTAAGACAAAACGCTGTTTCCAGTACAAAATCGCGATCACTGGAAACATCAAGACTGTTTGCGGCAATTTGTTCAAAGCCGAGATATTCTGCTGTTTTAGTTCGGTCAATAGGAATACTGGTTCCGGCAAGAGCTGCCGCACCAAGTCCCAAAACATTCACGCGCGACCGGCAATTGGCGAGGCGTTGACGATCACGATCAAATTTTTCACAATAAGCCAACCAAATATGCGGAGCAATGACGGGTTGTGCGCGTTGCATGTGGGTGTAACCGGGCAAAATAACATCGAAATCGTCATCACAACGCCCAATAAACGCCGCCTGAAGATCAACCAATCGCCGATCAATTCGGTCAATTGCTTCCCGAATCCAAAGCCGAAGATCGGTAACAACCTGATCATTCCGGCTTCGTGCGGTATGGAGTTTACGTCCGACATCGCCGATCATTTCAATCAAGGCGTGTTCGATGTGCATGTGAATATCTTCAAATTCGATATTGAACGAAAATCTATTTTCTTCGATTTGCCGTCGAATTTCGAGGAGTCCTTCTTTGATCTGGTGAAATTCATTTTCGCTAAGAACCCCGACATCCCAAAGCATTTGAGCGTGGGCAATCGACCCGCGAATATCAACTGCATAAAGACGACGGTCTATACTGATACTTTCCGTAAACAACTCAACACGCCGATCCGTACCTTCTGTGAAGACTCCGCTCCATGCTTTTGTTTTTTGTGGGGAAGAACCGGAATTAGCGGAACCGGCGGACGGTGAATGATTGGATTTTTGAGAGGATGACACAAAACAGAATCCTTTTTGGGGGTTGTTAATGGATAACACGAAAACAATTGACTGTACTTTTAATTATTGGTAACTTCTAAAAACTAATATGTAGGAGGAACGCAGGCGTCTCGCCTGCCCTGTTTTTTTACAAAAAACTCCTAAAAATGCGGTCGAGACGACCGCGTTCCTTCTAACAATAAATTTTTACATTAGGTTTTTAGAAGTTCCCCTATTTAAATAGTCCGCAGATTGCGCAGATTTACGTCCAGTGATTTTCGCAGATATTCGATCTTTGGTAATATATCAGTGGAATTTTTTCGTAACTGTCTATTTTGACATTTTTGTTTTAACTTTTTTTAACACGAAACACACGAAATTACACGAAAGTTTTTAAAATAATCTGCGAAAATCTGCGCAATCTGCGGACAATTGGAATTATGTGGTCGTTAAGAAAATAGACAGTTACAGAGGAGAGTGCCGCATGCGGATTACTACCACAACGGCAATAATTCCGCTTGCGACACTATCCACTTTCCACTCTCAACTATCAACTCTCTTTGTGAAACAAGTTTTTGAATATTCCTTTTATTGATTATTATTTCGTTTTAGGTTTGACTATTGATTTCCTTTTTATTTTGATTATACTCATTTTTGTAATACTTGGCGCAAAACAATTTTATAGAAAAACAACAGTTTGCATCCAGAATAAATTTTGCTCAATATTGTAATTCAATCCCGTTTTTTAACGTTATTTTTTAATTTTTTTAACAAAAATTACAATGTCTATTTCAACAACTCCTAATAATTTATCTGTTCCTTGGTATCGTGAAATGAACACTTACCATTGGATTGTATTTGTGGTTTGTTCACTTGGTTGGGCGTTTGATTGTTTGGATCAACATCTTTTTACGTATGTTCGTGCTTCAGCACTTGGTGAATTGATGTTACTTGACAGTACTTCTGATCGTGCTATTCAATACGCAACATTGGCAACATCCATAATGATGATTGGTTGGGCAACCGGCGGAATTATTTTCGGAATTATTGGTGATAAATTCGGACGAGCCAGAACAATGGTGTACACAATTCTGATTTACAGTATTCTAACCGGTTTAAGTGCTTTTTCTATAACGGTTTGGGATTTTATGTTGATTCGTTTTTTTGCCGGAGTTGGAATAGGCGGTCAATTTGCGGTGGGAGCCTCACTTCTTGCCGAATCAATGCCGTCAAAAGCACGTCCTTATGTTCTTGGTATTATGCAGGTACTTTCCGGTTTTGGTAATATTACAGCGGCATTGGTTGCTATGTTTTTTACGGAAATGGAGGCAATGCACTTGTTACCGATGAGTGGTTGGCGTTGTATTTTCTTGTTTGGCTCCATACCGGCAATTCTTGCTTATTTTATTGTTCGATATTTACGCGAACCGGAATCATGGAAAAAATCAGTGGAACACGGACGAAAAAATGCCGGTTCCGTCACAGAACTGTTTACAAATCGAACCCTGAGAAAACATGTCATACTCGGTATGATTCTTGCGGCAACTGGTGTGATTGGGGCGTGGGGTATTGGTTTGTTCAGTTTGGAACTTTCACGCAAAGTCGTAGAAAATGCCGCTTCACAATCCGTAGAATTTCAGCAAGCTCGTCAATCTGTTCTCGATAAATACAACATCAAAGAAAATATTTCCATTACACCGGAAATTCAATCCGAAATAAATGTAACAACAAAAACTGCTGTTAAAACAGTCGCAAACCGTCAGGCAGCCCGAAGTCTTTTAATTTACAATATAGGAGCAATGGCAGGAATGTATGGTTTTACTCTTGGTGCTGTTTACTGGGGGCGACGGATGACTTTTACAATTTTCATGATTGGTTGTATTCTATTTACTTCGGCGACATTTTTGTTCATGAATTCGCCGTTGACTCAATTATTGTTAGTTCCGCCAATGGGATTTTTTTTAATGTCAATGTTTGGCGGTTACACAATTTATTTCCCGGAGTTGTTTCCAACACGGTTGCGAAGTACGGGGATTTCATTTTGTTACAATGTCGGGCGTTATATCGCTGCTTGTGGTCCCTTGACGTTAGGCGGTTTAACCGCATTATTTGCCGGTTTCGCAACACCAGAAGATTCGACATTACCATTCCGTTATGCCGGTGTAACAATGTGTTCCGTTTTTGTTCTGGGAATCATTGTAATCTGGTTCTTGCCGGAAACCAAAGGTAAACCGCTTCCAGAATAATCGAAATTATCGTAATATTTCAGCCGCCGCTTGTACTTGTTCTTTCATAAAGGCAAGGGCGTCCGTGGCTAATTGTAATTCATTGACAAACATTTTTCGCCATATTTTTGTTGCGGCGGCTAATTTGGGCAATGCCTGTCCGAAGGCTTCAACAACAAGCCAATCATCATAACCAATTTCATGTAATGCGGTAAAAGTTTCTTGCCATCGGACGGAACCGGTTCCTGGAGTTGAGCGATCATTTTCGGAAATGTGAACATGAATCAGAAAATCTTTGGCAGCGTGAATTGCTTGTGTAACATTTTTTTCTTCGATATTGGCGTGAAAGGTATCGTACATAATACCGAAAGCAGAATGATTTAGTTCTTTGGCAAAACGTACATTATCGGCAGTGCAATTGATGAAATAGGCTTCAAAACGGTTGAGTGCTTCCATTGCAATTTTGACGCCGACATTTTGGGCATGTTCGGCGACTTCCCTCATTCCATCAAGAGCCCATTTCCATTCATCGTCATTGGGACCGGAGCCGGTGAAAACTCCAAGTGCTGAAATAGAATTTCCCACCATTACTTGACACCCTGCCGCCGCACAACAATCAAGAATTTTTTTATTGGTATTAATTCCTTGTTGTCGGATTTTGGGGTCCTTTGAGATCAGGTTATCTTCTGGAGAATAAGCACAAGCAGCAGAACGTAGGAGTTCGAGTTCATCGAGTCTTTTCCCCCATCGGGCGGCGTTGGCAACGTCTTTGTCGAACATTGGTAATTCCACAATGTCATAACCAATTTTTTTGATTGTGTCCAAGACGGAAAACTGATTGTCGGTGAGGGTGTCCGTCCAAAGTAAAAGATTAATTCCGTACTTCATAACAGAAAAACTCCTTAATTATAGTGTTGAGGGTTGAGAATATTTGGGGTTTATGGTTATGGTTACAAACCGCAAATCACAAAACACATTTTATAATTTTTACGGATCCATACAATATACTCCTCGCACTTGAAATTTCGGTTTTTATTACAAAATAGAGGTTCACCCCAAAACGCCCCAACGGGGCAATCAGCATTAGTGTAGGACAACGCCCTACGAAATGATGAAACAACAATCAATAGTTAATAGTTAATAGTGAATAGTTGAGAGTGAATAGTGGCACAAGCGTACTATTTACCGAAACGTTAAAATTCCGCTTGCGACACTCTCCACATTCAACTCTCCACTATCCACTACTATAATTGCCTGTTGACAGATTTGACAAATTACATATAATTCACGGTTGTTTTTGAAGAAAATCTGCAAATTTAGGCTTATTACCATGTTAATAGAATTTACTATCGGTAATTTTCGGTCATTTGGAAAACCACAAAAATTCAGTCTTGTTGCCAGCAATTATGAAAAAAACCTGCCGGAAAACATGATCGAATGTTCTTTGCCGGGAATATCCGGTTTTAATTATCTTTCAACGGCTGCGGTGTATGGTGCTAACGCTTCTGGGAAATCAAATCTCTTATTCGCCTTTAATACCTTATGTAAATTTGTGAAAAAATCTTTTTGTGCGGCTCCTGACTCCCCAACTTGTGCCGCTCCTTTCAAGTTGAATCATGCCTATCAATCGCAACCAACAACATTTGAAGTTCTTTTTGTTGCAGATACTGTTCGGTATCAATATAATCTTTCACTCACAGTAGAACGAGTTGTTGAGGAATCATTAACTGCTTATCCAAAAGGAAGATCACAAAAATTATATCTCCGTGAATGGAATAGCAAAACCAATCAATACAATTGGTCATTTTCAAATAACAACTCTACCCCAAAAGTGTTGTTACAGATTGCGGAACGAACACGCCCTAATGTTGCTTTTCTTTCCAAGTCTACGGATGATGGATATTTACCGTTTAAGTCTGTTTATAATTGGTTTTCCAAGACATCGAAAATGCTCAATATTACCGATGGTCTTTTGACCCCTCTTTATACAATAGAAAAAATGAAGACATCACAAGACCAACATGAACAAATCATTTCACTTTTGAAAAAAGCGGATTTCGATATTGTTAAAGGACAAATAAAGGAACATAATATCTCTGACGATGAAATGAAAAAATATTTCCCTCCACAGATTTTTGAAAAAATACTGGAACAAATAAAAAATGAAAAACAATCTTCTCTTAATTCTGTTTCAATATCATTTTCCCATCTAGGAGAAAAAAATACGGATGTTGAAATGGATTTTGAAGACGAAGAGTCCGCAGGAACAAAACGCTATTTTTCTTTACTTGGTCCGTGGTTGGACGTTTTAAATAATGGTTATGTTCTATTTATTGACGAGTTGGAAAATTGTTTACATCCTTTGTTGGTGATTGAATTAATAAAATTATTTCGAAGTAACTATAACCGTAAAGGCGCACAACTCATTTTTACAACCCATAATCCGATTTTACTGGATGAAACTTTATTACGAAGAGATCAAATTTGGTTTACTGAAAAAAAGCACGATGCTGAAACCTGCTTGTATCCATTAACTGATTTTAATCCCAGAAAAGGTGAAGCATTGGTAAAAGGTTATTTAGCCGGACGTTATGGCAGTATTCCTTTTATTCCCAATGGGTTAGGGTTTAACAGAAATGAGTAAATCACATTATCGCAAAAAAGATAGAAAATGTATTAAAAACAATATTAAACGTCGTCCTTCAAGTCGTAACGCTTACGAAAAAATTTTTATTGTTGTTGAGGGACACTCTGAAGAAAAATACTTCAATACCTTAAAAAGACATTGGAAATTACATACTGTTGTTGTAGAAAATCCAGACTGTACTGATCCTATAAATTTGCTGGATAAAGCCTTGAAACTTCTCGAAGAAAGTAATCCAAACAAAAACACTATGCTAGAACCACCCTTTGATGAGGTTTGGATTGTTTATGACCTGGAACAACCTAATAATGAAAGACGTAAATTATCAAAAGATGCTAAAAATCGGGCAAAACAAAAATCCAATATTCATTTTGCTATTTCTGATCCTTCGTTTGAATTTTGGTATATTTTACATTATGAAACAACAACAAAATCGTTTACGGATGCCAATAATGTAGAACAATACTTGAAACGGTATTGGAAAAATTATACAAAAAATTCTGAACCGACATTAGAAATTGTGGAGAAGACAACGGTCGCTATTAAAAACGCCCAATGGTTACGAAAACAATTAGAGAGCAACTACGCTGAAGCCCCAATGACTGATGTTGACCAACTCGTTGTAAAATTAACTGTATTTTCCTCAAAAAACCAATGAAAAATATCTTTATTTCCAAGTTTTTCCTAGTGTTCCCATACTGGTGTGTTAAATTTTAGGTAGAATTTCGTAATTATTCAGTAGTTTTTTTATTTTTCCCTCTTAACGGTGAGAGAGTAGTTGAGAGTGAATAGTGGCGCAAGCGTACTATTTACCGAAACGTTAAAATTCCGCTTGCGACACTCTCCACTTTCAACTCTCCGCTATCAACTATTGTAGAGACGCAATGCATTGGGTCTCTACTTGACACGGAAACCGAAATTTCAAGTGTGAGGAGTATAAAAACAACCAATTTATAACAAACAGATTAAAGTATATTAATTTTCTTTTTGAGTGCGGCAACAATTGAGAGCAGCAACAAATTCCGGTGTTGTTCCGCAACAACCGCCAATAAAATTAGCCCCGGCTTCAACAAGTTCCATTGCTGATTCGGCAAATTTTTCCGGTGTTTGACGATAAACCGTTTTACCATCAACAATTTCCGGTAATCCGGCGTTTGCTTTCATCCAAAGCGGTAAATCGGTAACCGCCCGCATTCGACGGCAAATCGGAATAAAACCGTCAATTCCTTGACCACAATTTGAACCAATAATGTCCGCCCCAGCCGCAGTTAATTGTTCGACTGCTTGTTCTGGTGTTGTTCCCATCATTGTCCGGTCTTTATTTTTGCCGGAATCAAACACCATACAAGCCGCCACTGGTAAACCGGTTGTTTTGGCAGCCTTGACCGCAAGAACCGCTTCCGCCGGATCACTCATTGTTTCAATAACAATTCCATCCGGTTTTTCAAGGGCAATTGCTTGAGCTTGTTCGAGAAACGCCGCATACAAATCATCTGCGGTTACATTGCCCATCATTAACACCACTCCACTTGGTCCAATAGACGCAAAAACTTTTACATTAGCTTTCTTTCTTGCAGCATCAAGAGAAATACGAACTCCCGCCCGATTAATTTCTTCGACTTTGTTTTCATAACCATGTCGGGCTAATGGGAAACGGGTTGATCCGAAAGTGTTTGTTAAGAGGACATCGCTTCCCGCATTGACATAAGCTTCCGCAACCTCCCGAACTTTTTCCGGTTGGGAAAGATTCCAAAGGTCAGGATGAGCACCAGTTTCTAAACCGCAAAGTTGAAGTTGCGTTCCCCAACCACCGTCAAGAAGTAAAACTCCCGATTGGAACCAATCAGAATATAATATACTCATAAAAATTTTCCTTTCAAAAAAACAATAAATGTTGAACAAAAATAATTCGTTCAACCATACACAGAATCAACAGATACTGATCCCATAACAGACGTTACAATTAAAATAAAAAACAAAAATTATACGAAACATACGAAAAAATTTTGCAGCAGTCTATTTTCTTAACGACCACATAATTCCAATCGTCCGCAGATGACACAGATTTTCGCAGATTATTTTAAAAGTTTTTTGAAAATAATTTTTTGTATTTTTTGTCTATTCTTCCTTTGTTTGTTTCGTTATTTCGTACTTTCAAAAAATAATCCGTGAAAATCCGAGAAGATCGAATCTCTGAGAAAATCGGTGGACGAAAATCTGCGAAAATCTGCGTCATCTGCGGATGAAAATAGACAATTACATTGATTACTATATTACTATTCATCGCAAACAATGCGGAAACCGACATTGAACACGGGTTGCCATGCTTCGTAGGGACGGCGTAAACCGCTTCGCGACCATTTCGGGCGATCACGCCACGAACCGCCGCGAACAACCTTGCGTGAATCTGTTACGGAATAATCCGACGCCGTCCATTCCGCAACACTGCCGTGCATATCATGCAACCCCCACGGATTCGCCTGATACGCCCCAACTTCCTGCTGAATCATATTGCCGTCGTCAATTCCTTCCGCTCTCGGAATAAACGCTTCAATATTCGGCGGATTATTGATCGGTTGAGGATTCACACCGCGCACTACGAATTTTTTCGTTTGCATATCGGCAAGATTTTCTAACTTGCTGAAATCCGCCGTAAGATCACCATACCACATTGGTGTTGCGGTTCCGGCACGGCACGCCCATTCCCATTCCGTCTCCGTCGGCAACCGGAATTTTTTACCGGTCTTTTGGCTCAACCAGTTACAAAATTCCGCCGCTTTGTTCCAGTTAATCCGAATCACCGGTTGTTCCGGTTTATTGGCAGGATAACCAGGATGCGTATGATCCTTACACCATTGGTCAAGATACCGGCTGTCATGTTTCGGATCAAATTGATTGTAAAGCCGGTTGGTTACCTCCGTCGTCATCATCCAAAACGGTTTACTAATTTCCGCAACACTTCGCGGTAATTCATCAGCAAAACCGCCGTCATCGCCCTTCACGAATTTTCCGGCTGGAATCCACGCCAACTCAATGGACACTCCATCGGTAACGTTTACTGTTTGATTCGGTTTTGTTTGTTTGCTCTTTGCCGTTTGAGCGTCAAAGGGCCAATTGGAAATGGTTGGAGCGGTGTAATCCAATTCAATTTTTTTCGGTTTAACAAATTCAATGTTTTCCGGTAACTCAATTCCCGCATACGGATCCGCTTCCGGGTTGAGATCAATATCCGCATACAACGACCGTAATTCTGTTGCGCGAGCCGCAACTCCGGCAATTTGTTTCCGATTGAGTTTGTCGGCAATTTCAATCCATGTTCCATAATACGGAACATTCAAATCACCCCACGCATAAAGCCGCCGCATTGAATCCGCATCAACCTCAACTCCGTGATGTCCTTTTTCGAGTATTTGAAACAATTCACTGGACGAAGCGTGAAATTCCAACGGTTGAAGAAGATGATAATCGCCTTCCGGTCCCGGACGCCGAACATAAGGATGTAAAGCGTGATAGGATTTGGAAAAACCGCGATGCCCCGGCGATTTATCGGCAAAATTCGGACGGTCTTTTTTCTCTTCAGAACCATCGTGGCAACCGACACAATATCGGTCAAGAACCGGTTGAATTTCATATTTAAACGAAAATGGGCGTTCCGGTCCCAAAAACGGAGTAATCGGAGTTGGAACTTTACCCATTGCGGCGGTTCGTTTATTGGGTGTTACAATATTTTGCGATTCATGGCAACCGGTACAGGATTGATTTTCGCCCGGCATTCCGACAAACCACGTCCGCATCAATTGCAATGCCCGCCCTTTGTCGTCCAACGGCTGAATCGCAAGCGGCGTATTGGGCGGAATAATAAAGGAAGCACTGCCGTCTTCGTAAACCGGAACTTCACCAAGTATCCGTCGGGCATCCCAACAACTTTCCATTCCGAAATAATCATGAGAACCGATACCGCGATAACCGTAATTGTACGAAAAAACACGGAATTTTTTGACGGTTCCTTTGGGAACATCTTTGAGTCCGTTTCCGAAATAAACATCTGTTACGAAAACATTTGATTCTTTGGAAGTTCGGTCAACCCGATTCGTTTGAACCGGCGGTTGCGGACGTTTGATAATTGGAGTCGGCTCATAAAGTCCGTAACCCGGTTCCTCACGGATTTTCAACATATTGTCAAACGTATCTACAAGATACAACGCCCAAGGGGAATTTTGGGTCAATTTTGCGGAAACGATAAAATAATTTTCGTCCAACGGAGCCGGAAACAAAAATTTGGGCCAAGAATCATCGACGAGTTGATCCATAATGATCGGCTCAACCGGTTTGCCGTAACCCGGAATTTGTTGAATCGCGCCGTCGGCTTCCTGACGTCCTTTCATAATATCAAAAAGAATAAGTTCTCCGGCTCTGGCGGTTCCGTGATGACCGGAAACAATCGTAACAAATTTGGCGGAATTTCCCGGAATCGGTCGGGCATAGAACATACTGTTGGGCCAAAACGAATTGCTGCCGTAAAATTCAACCTGATTCGTACCGTCAGGGTTCATGTGAAACAGGAGCCGCGTAAAATAATGAGGCGTGTCGATGTATTCCCAACGCAAATACAAAATCCGACCGTTGGGCAACAACACCGGACACCAATCCTGATCCTGTTCAAATGTTAATTGCCGAATTGTTTTGCCGTCAGTTTCCAGACGATAAATGTTTCCAACTTGAGAACTTCCGTCAATACACGGAACGCCCATCATGTTAGCGGTGGAAATGAAAATCGTTGAACCGTCGGGAACGTAACAACCTTCAACATTATCAACATCGTTTCCAATTGACGGCGTAACTTGACGCAGTTTTAGCGATTCTGAAGAATTATTGAAATCATCAAGTTTCAGTTCAAAAATTTGCCATGTTTTATCTTCGGCAAGTGCTGTAACAAGAATCTTATCGGCGTCCCAATGTAAATTGACGTCGCCGACAAACGAACCATTGGGATTTTCAATAATTGTTTTAGCTTCGCCCTGCGGATTTTGCGGATCGACAATTGCCAGCGCATTGTCGTAACTTCCTTTTCCTCGTGCGGCGTTGGAAATCCAGTTGGCGGTCAAACCGGCATTTTTAGCGCGGCGGAACAATAATTTCTCAAATTTCATCAACGGATTGGCGAGCAATGCTGTTTTCCGAAATTCGCTAAATTCTTTAAGCAGGGCAATTGTTTTTTCACGTTCTTCGGGAGTTTTTGCCGTAACATTTTTCAACACACCGGACAGTTCGGCGGTATATTTTTCATACAATTTTATAAAATGTTTTCCGTCATATTGATCGGGAAATTTTTTGGAAAGATCGTCAATGGCTCGTTTAAGGGGTTCAGGATTTTCCGCTGCCAGTAAAACATCTTCGCCAATAGCGTCGATCAATGTTATTCTGAAACGTTTCCGTTCGCTTGCCTCGAGCCAATTTAGGCGTTCCTGTTCTGAGGCGAACAACGCCGGGTCTTCGGGGTCGGCGAGAAGCTGCAATTCGAGAAACGACGCCCAACTGTTGGCTTTATTCCCATTTTTTGCGGGGTCTCCTGCTTTGGACGGATAAGTTCGCCAGATTTTAAATTCGATCCAATCGTATTTTTTATCGCCTGTAACCGGTTTACCGGAGGTGTCGGCAAACCGGCTTAAAAAACCGCCGGTATCGGTGCCGAGAATTTTATCACCGGACGTATAAGTGGGGTCTTTGGGAAAATTCGGCAATTTCCCGGGGTTGGTTTCATTGTTTGCCAAACGAATTTCAAAATCCTGATTAGAGCGGCTGTCAACATTACCGGAGTAGAGCAAAATTTCTTTAATGGATTGTGGTTTACCGAGATAATAGATGAGCGTTGAGGGATTACCGTCAATATTGACACGTCCATCACCGCCGTAAGTTCCGATTTCGCCGTCGGTTAAAAACTTGGCGTTGCCAACACTGTTTGCTTTTTCCAGGCGTGCGTTGGGAAAGGTTAAGAGATTGAGATCACGGTTGGCTCTGACGATATTCCGCAAATCGCCAAACGTGTTTTCATACCATGCCTGATGAGTCAATGTAACTTGAGCACTGACTGTTCCGGCGAAAAACAAAACAATAAGAAAGAATAATTTTTTGTACATCATTAGATTTTAGGGTTGGTTAAAGCCTTTAATTGAGCCGAACATCTGAAACATTAATTTAAGCAGGTTCGGACTCTAAAAATACAAACGGTTTTTAGTATATCTATCTTATTGCGAAAATGCAATAGATAAACACTGAAAATTTGTTTAGTATTTGTAAATTGGTGCGAAACGATAACAAATGGGAATTCAAAAGATAAACCAAGTGTTACCGAACATTGCCAACCTTTTGATTAAATTATTCCGAAGGTGGTAGGCAACGTTTTTTATCCACAGTTGCGTTGCCGATAGGCAACTTTGCCCCGATTTCCGGTTGACCACCGGATTCCAAACCGAAATTGGGGGTTCCCAAACCGAAATTGGGAACTCCCAAACCAAAATTGGGGGTTCCCAAACCGAAATTGGGAGTTTTCAAACCGAAATTGGAAGTTTTCAAACCAAAATTGGGAACTCCCAAACCGAAATTGGGAGTTTTCAAACCAAAATTGGGAGTTTTTAAATCAAAATTGGGGGTTCCCAAACCGAAATTGGGAACTCCCAAACCGAAATTGGGAACTCCCAAACCGAAATTGGGAACTCCCAAA
>JAITIZ010000224.1 GCA_031279215.1 Planctomycetaceae bacterium | reverse complement strand
TCTCGTTTGAAGGAACAACAACAACAACAACAACAACAACAATCTCTGGAAATAAAGCAGAAAACGGCGGCGCATTTATGTTACGTGATTCGATGGTGTCGTTTGAGGGAACTGCGGTCATTGAAAACAATACCGGAACATCAAACGGCGGTGCGTTTTATGTCGCTGGTACTTCCATTATCCGTGTCGGAGATAATTCGACCTTGAATATCAAAGCCGCTAGTGGAACAGTGAAAAACGATATTTATCTTGAGGCGGACAGTGAACTTCAACTTTATACCGGTACAAACTCCAATCTCACTATCGCTTCTGATATTTCAAGTTCTCAAAATGAAACAGCAAAGATTACCAAAACCGGTGCTGGTTCTGTTTATATTGACGGCAATGCCTCTGCTTTTGTTGGAGATCTGACTATTGAAGGCGGTGAATTTTATATCGGAAAAACAGGAACTTTTGGAAATATTGACTCCACCGTACTTGATATTGAATCGGAAGGACGGTTGGTTTTGGATGTTGGTAAACAAACCTCCGAAAGCAGTCAAGCACGTATCTCTGTGAACGAGATAACTCTGGCGACAGGTGGAGATGGTCCGCGTATTGTTGCGAAAGCGTTGAATGATTCCGATGTTAGTAATCCTGAAAAATACGCTTTTATTACCTTGAACGACAATGATGCTGAATCAATTCTTCAGGATTACATTGACAACGGTCTGATTGGTAGTAATTTTGATTTTCTGAAATTTCATTCCGAGATTGACTCGAATGACACAGCGGAAACGGCAACATTAAATGTTTGGCTAACTTATGATCCAGATACACACGATTGGACATTTGACTTACCGCGACTCAGCGACGAGTTCACACTGAACGCACAACTAAACAATTCCAACAAACAGTTGACGGTTAGCGGACCGGGAACCCTCAAACTCAATAACAATAATACGGTTGCCGGTCTTAACGACTCCAACGTAACAGGAAAAACTCCCGGCAATGTGGAATTACTTGGCGAACACAGTCTTACGGTTGCGGGAAGTACGGATGCGGCTTTTTCCGGTAACATAACCGGAACCGGCAAATTCATTGTCAATGGTGACCTGACTCAAAAATTGACCGGAACCAATTCTTACAGCGGCGGTACGGAGGTTACAAAGGGAATATTGGTTGGAAACTCCAGTAGTTTGCAGGGAAATATCAAAATTGAATCCCCGGGGAATCTAACATTCGATCAAACAACTTACACAGACCCAAAAGGAACATTTGCAGGACAATTAACCGGAAACGGTATCCTGAACATCGAAGGGAAAACAATTGAAAAAGGTGCCCAAGGAGACAGTGTTTTATATTTCACGAACAACAGCAGCGACTTTACCGGTACAACAAATATTAAATCGGGCTGGCTTGTTCTTGCGAAAGACGGCAATCTTTCCGGTGATCTTTCCAAGTCCGCTATTTCGATTTCTTCAAACGGCGGACTAGGCGGTGTGGGAATGGTAAACAATGTAAAGGTTGAGGCTGGCGGAGCGGTTCAGGCGTTGGGGGGGACATTGAAAATAAATGGAAATCTCGAATATACGTCGGGTGGAATTTTGTACGTTATTGTCGATGTCGGCACCGACGGCAATTCGCTTAATGTCATTGATGTTGCGGGAACAGCAAAAATAGGTGGTGTCGAAGTCAAGGTGGTTGGAGTTAATAACACCTACACGGAAGGAAAAGATTACACATTTCTTACAACCGAAACCGAATTTGAAGGCACTTTTAGTAATACGACCGGTACGTTTACTGATACGTCGTCCGACACTACTTGGAACTTCACGTTTAAGCAAAGTGCGGACGGTAAGGCTTATGTTGCGGTTGGTACAAAGTCGGACACTCCCCAACCGCCCGATCCGCCTGCTCCGACACCTGCCGGATTGGTCTGGAATCAGGGTCAAGTCGCACGCGCATTGAATACGGTTGGTGAAGGTACGACCGGATTTCCGCTATTTATCAAAGAACTGAATAAACACAAAACAACCGATACCGACGGTAATATTAAATATGACGACATTTATCGTGATGTTACCAACCAACTTGCCGGATCGGTTCGGCTGAACGGGTTTCAGTTGAGTCTTTACTCTCCTTATCGTACGGTATTCAACCGGTTAACACTCGGCAGTGAATTGTACAGCGGTTCGCCGGTGATTTACAACAATGGCAGCGGTTATGGACCGATTTCCGGTCTGGAATATCGCGGTGCCGGTGCCGGCGCAATAACTTATCGCGGTCAATATGAACCGCTCAACTCGCATCGCATGGATGAAGCAGCAGCAACCTGTGAAGTTCCCTATTTCATAGGCGAAAATAATTTCTGGGCAGATGTAACTCATGTTCAAACAAAAACCAAAAGTGATAACAATTCCGATGGTTACGGGATTTCGCGTACCGGTTTTCTGATAGGGATGGATGTTCAGAGAAAACCAACCTCACGAATCGGTTTTTTGTTCGGATATTTTGCCCCGTATCTTTGGCAAAACTCGGATCGGGTTGAAGCGGACGATTACCATGCCGCATTGTATTTCCAGAGAAATTATTACGGTATGAATCTTTATGGTTTTCTGGGGTACGCTCATCAGGAATACAATTCACGGCGGTTTCTTGATTTGACCAACGTTGATTCGAGCTATGGATTGGAGCGGTACAGCGGTAAAACTTCCGGCGATACTTTTTCCATGAGTCTGGAATTATCAAAGCCGCGTTATTACGGCAACAATTATATTCTTCGTCCGCTTATCGGGTTGGACTATATTTTTGCAACGCAAAACGGTTATTCGGATAACGGAACCCATTCGAACTTATTCGGATTGCGTTATGATCGGGCTGAGTATGACCAATGGTTTATCCGTGCCGGTCTAAACCTCAAACGTGAAACATTCCGTACCGCAATGAATTTCCGTCTCCAATACATCAACCAGTTCGGAAATCATCCGTATCCCGATGCCGGTGCTCAATTAATCTCCGCCTCCGGCATATCCGGCACCAATATGAATATTCGCGGTGTTGATTTGGGCAAGGATTATTTGAATTTAGGTTTCGGTATGAATTGGTTCGTCAATGAATCGCGTTCACGCTTCGTCTCATTCGATTACGATTTCAATGCAAGCCGACGAACAACTTCACACGGATTCATGCTCCGCTTCATCGAACATTTTTAGGGAACTTCTAAAAACATCAGGAACGCAGTCGTCTCGACTGCACATTGCCTGTAAAAAGTGCAGGCGAGACGCCTGCGTTCCTAAAAAAATGAGTTTTTAGAAGTTCCCTTTAAAAGAACATTGTTAATCCAACATTGTTAATCCAACATCACCGGCAGTGAAGCAAAACACAACCGCCGGATCAGGAACTCCCCCATTTGCCAAAAACGGAAAAATGTTGGTCATTCCATGTTGATGAAATTATCGAGCAAACTGTTTGGGTTCAATGAGATATTGCCGGACTTTGTAACGCAAGATTCTTGATGTTGTTCCAAGATCAATAGCAGCAGCTGCCATATTGCCGCGGCTTCGCTTCAGGGCATCCATGATAATATCTTGCTCAAAAACAGCAACCCGTTCTTCGAGTGTTCCGGTTCCTGTTGTATTTGTTACACGGCTGGTTTGCAGGGTCGGCGGAAGATGGTGCCCGTGAATCACATTGTCCTGACTCAACAAAATAGCACGCTCAATCGTGTTTTCCAACTCCCGAACATTGCCGGGCCACCGATAACCCGTCAAAAGATCAATCGCAGAAGCACTAATTCTCTTAATCGATTTATTTAAGCGTTTTGAATTAGTTTCGATAAAATGGTTGGCAAGAAGCATAATATCGCCCCGCCGATCACGAAGCGGAGGTAACATAATTGGAAATACATTAATTCGATAATACAAATCGTCCCGAAAACTTCCTTCAGTCATTGCCTCTTCGAGATTGTGGTTCGTCGCACACAATAACCGGATATTCGCCTTTCGTGAAATATTACTCCCAACCCGTTCGTAAGTACGCTCTTGGAGAACACGTAAAAGTTTTACTTGAATAATTAGTGAAAAATCACCGATTTCGTCAAGAAATAATGTTCCGCCTTCAGCTTCTTCGATACGTCCTTTTCGTTGGGACACTGCTCCGGTAAAGGAACCTTTTTCATGACCAAAAAGTTCGCTTTCAAGTAGATTTTCGTTCAAAGCCGCACAGTTTACCTTGATAAAGGGTCCTTTGGCACGCGGACTGGCAACATGAATCGCGTGAGCAACAAGTTCTTTACCGGTTCCCGACTCACCGCGAATCAATACGGTCGCATCACTTGGTGCCACTTGATAAATCGCCTGATAAACTTCACGCATTGCATTGGAGTTACCAATAATATTTTCAGGACGAAAACGTTCTTGTAATTGATTTTTGAGCCGCAGATTTTCTTGTTCGAGCGAATGTTGTATTTCTGCCGCCTGACGCCGAACCTTCACATCATAAGCAATCATACTGGCAATAATTTTGAGAATTTGAAGATCATGATCAAGAGACAAAGGATCAGATTCATAAACCCGATCAACAGAAAGAGTTCCAAGCACTTCATTTTCACAAACAATAGGTACACAAATAAAACTGACTTCACCGTTAATTTTTTGTTTTCGATTATAGATTCGGTCTAAAAAATTGGGTTCTTCGGAAACTTTGGGGATTGCGACCGGTAATCCGGTTTCCACAACATGCCCCACAATTCCTTCTCCGCGCCGATAAGTTAATTTTCCCTGTTCAAAAGGCGTGGTGTCCTGAGCAACTTCGAGAATTAACCCCTCTTTGTCGGGAGTTACCAAAAGAATAATACCTCGAGTTAAACCGAGCTCGTCATGTAATAGATCAAGTGTTGTGGATAAAACGACCCTCTGATCAAGTTCGGAACTAAGCAAACGACTCAAATTCAGAATCGTTTCTAATTCCATCGCACGACGCGAATTAAGATATGTTTGATCCATTATAATAATTGTATACCAATTACACTTTAAAATTCGTTTTTAATTTTTTGTAATTTTTTAGATAAAAACGATAAATAAATTTTTGTAATCTATCAGTGGAATTATTGTTTAAGTTTAAAAAGGTCTTCGC
>JAITIZ010000189.1 GCA_031279215.1 Planctomycetaceae bacterium | reverse complement strand
GCAACATACTGTAGTTGAGAGTGGAGAGTTGAGAGTGTCGCATGCGGAATGATTACCGTTTTGGTAGTAATCCGCTTGCGACACTCTCCACTCTCAACTTTCCACTCTCAACTATTATTCTGCCCTTACAGGGCTTTGGGGTGTTATATTGGTTACGTAGGGCGTTGCCCTACGCTAATGCTGGTTGCCCTTTCAGGGCGATTTTAATGAATACATACTTAAAAATAAATACTGAAAACAAATACCGAAAGTGAAAACCGAAAATTCAAGTAAGAGTAGTTTAAAATTATTCCACTGATAGATTACAAGTTTTATAAACGCCGGTTTATAAAAAATCGTAAACAACTACAAAATAGAAAATAATCGAAAATTGCAACACTAATAAATAATTACCGAAAATTTTTGCTGAAAATCTTACGTTGTTCTATTTTGGTGCTCTTGACCTTAACCAGTTGTTCGTGTATCTTTGTATTGTTTTGAATTTTTCAAAAATTCTGAATTTAACAATTTCCAAATAACCCCATTAAAAATTAGAAGGAATCAACAAATGGGAAGTACAATTATTGACATTAAGGGACGACAAATTTTAGACAGCCGCGGAAATCCGACGGTTGAGGTTGATGTGAAACTTGCGAATGGTTCGTTTGGACGTGCGGCGGTTCCGAGCGGAGCCAGTACCGGAGTTCACGAAGCACTCGAACTTCGGGACGGCGATAAATCACAATATCTCGGTAAAGGTGTTCTCAAAGCCGTGCAAAATATCAATGAACAAATTGTCGATGAGATTTGCGGTTACGATGCTCTCGATCAAACCGCCGTCGATAAACGAATGCTCGAACTTGACGGCACAGAAAATAAAAGTAAATTCGGAGCCAATGCAATTCTGGGTGTTTCTATTGCGGTTGCCAAGGCGGCGGCGGATTTTACGGAATTGCCGTTATATCGTTATCTTGGCGGAATTGGTGCGAGGATTTTGCCGGCTCCGATGATGAATGTTATCAACGGCGGTGCCCATGCGGATAATAAAGTTGATGTTCAGGAATTTATGATTATGCCGCTTGGTTTTTCATCGTTTACTGATGCAATTCGGTGCGGTTGTGAAGTGTTTCACTCTCTTAAAAGTGTTCTCAAAAAGCAAAAATATTCGACCAATGTCGGTGATGAAGGCGGTTTTGCGCCTGATCTTCAGAGCAACGAAGAAGCTCTCAAAGCCCTTGTCGAAGCAATTACCAACGCCGGATATGACCCCGGAAAACAAGTCTATATCGCTATGGATTGTGCGAGCAGCGAATACTATGACGAAAAAGCAAAAACATACACAATTGACGGTAAACCGTTGAAAAGTTCGGAAGTTGTTGATCTTTTGGCGGATTGGTGTCAAAAATATCCGATTGTTTCCATCGAAGACGGCTGTGATCAAGACGACTGGGAAGGTTGGAAACTCTTAACCGATAAACTTGGCAAAACCGTTCAACTCGTCGGCGACGATCTTTTTGTAACAAATACAAAACGGCTTCAAAAGGGAATTGACGATGGAATTGCCAATTCTATTCTGATTAAGGTGAATCAAATTGGTTCATTGACTGAAACCATTGAAGCGATTCAACTGGCTCATCGAAACAGTTATTCTTCAATTGCTTCACATCGGAGTGGTGAAACCGAAGATGCAACGATTGCTGATCTTGCTGTTGCGCTTGGAACCGGACAAATCAAAACCGGTTCAGCATCACGAACTGATCGGATGGCAAAGTATAACCAGTTAATCCGAATCGAAGAAGAACTCGGTGATACCGCAATTTATGGCGGTACGCTCTTTCCGAAACTCAAAGTTTGTGGTCGCTGCTGCTCAAAAAGTTGAGCGAATCAGAAAATTTTCAGTAATATATCAGTGGAATTATTGTTTGAGTTTAAAAAGATATTCGCCCTGAAAGGGCAGTAGATGTTGTGATGTGAATCGAAGGAGTATGCTGCCCTTTCAGAGCGAAATGCTTGTTGGTTAAAAGATCATGCGGGGCAAGCCCCGCCGTTAACGCCGAGGTTTACCCCGTGAGAGTAATCACAAAATAAAAATTCCACTGAAATATTACAATTTTCAAAACTGCTCACAAATAAACAAAGAGGTAAGTAACATTTTGTTAAAACGTTGCCTACCTCTTAATTTTTGGTAATCTATCAGTGGAATAATTTATTTTTCAACTTTTTTTGGTTATGAATTTTACGGATTAATCAAAACAAGCCCTGAAAGAGCGTCTGTATTTTTTACGGAATCGCCCGCCCCAACGGGGTTGGTAACAAGTTAACAAAACCTGAAAATTATTACCATTAAGAACAACCCCAAACTCAACCCTACTTCTTTTAACCGGATGGTTAGCTGTCCGGTTTGTTAAAACTAATGTCTCAACAAACCCAACTACAACAGAAAGCGGAAGAACTTCTTACAGATAAGAAGGTTGATCTTGTGATTGGTTACGGACTTGTCGAAACCGGTCATATTGGAGCCGTGTTCATAACAACCCCAGAACAGTCCAACCAATTACTTTGGAATGACCAATGTGTTCATAACCTTGTTGTTTATCTCAAACGAAAAGAAGTTCAAAAACTTGGTCGTCCGGCAATTATTGTCAAAGGGTGTGATGCCCGAGCTATTGCGGTGCTGGAAACCGAACATCAACTCAATCGCGAGAATATTATTGTGATCGGAATGGAATGTGCCGGTATTCGGGTCAATAATGTGTTGCAGGAAAAATGTAAAACCTGCGATCTTCACCAACCTCCGCATTGTGATTTTGTGATTGAACATCCTGAAAAAGTAACTCTTACTTCTGATGCGATCTCTGGTTCACCTAACCGTTATGCCCGTCTCGAAAAAATAATGGCTCTCAATATCGAGGAACGGCTTGATTATTGGAAACAGGAATTTTCCCGATGTATTAAATGTTACGCATGCCGTCAGAATTGTCCGATGTGTTATTGTGATGTTTGTGTTGTGGAAAAGAACAGACCGGTTCGGATCGATACGTCAGCAACACTCAAAGGTAATTTCGCATGGAATATTTTGCGTGCTTTCCATTTAGCGGGGCGTTGTATTGGTTGTTCGGCGTGTAGCACGGCATGTCCGGCAGGGATTGACCTTGACTTGCTAAACCTCTCACTTGCCAAAGCCGTCGAAGAACATTTCAACTACCACGCCGGTACCGAACGTAATGTCGAACCTCTCATCGGAACGTTTTCACCGGAAGATCAAGAAAATTTCATCCGATAAATATTGGATACAAATATAAGGTAATATTTCAGTTGAATATTTGTTTTTCAAAATTTTTTGGTTTATGAATTTTTAAACTAACCTTATTTTCAACCTTATTTTTCCGTAACGTAGAGACACAATGTATTGTGTCTTTACATATACTCATTGTACTTTAAAATTCGGTATTATTTTTTTTAACGAAAAAGGTGACCGTTCACGCATAAAATAAAATCGCCCTGAAAGGACGAGCGGATTTTTGTAATTTGTAATATATCAGCGGAATT
>JAITIZ010000161.1 GCA_031279215.1 Planctomycetaceae bacterium | reverse complement strand
TTTATTGTTAGAAGGAACGCGGTCGTCTCGACCGCATTTTTAGGAGTTTTTTTGTAAAAAAACAGGGCAGGCGAGACGCCTGCGTTCCTCCTAATATTAGTTTTTAGAAGTTACCTTATATGATTATGTAGTTGATAGATAACCGGCTATTTTGATAACCTTTTATAGATATTTTACAGATTGTGATTTAATTTTTTTGCAATCAAAGAAAAGAGTAATTGACCCATGAATTTATTTGACATTTCATCACCGCAAAAACGGGAACGTTTTTTACTTATTGCGGCTGGGGCAGTGTTCCTGATTATTATGGTTCCGATTTTCCACCGGATTTTTATAACGGAAATTTTGAGTCTCCGCAAGACCCGGAATCAATACAAAACCGAAATTGAAAAGTATGAAAATGATATTAAACACAAAACGGAAATTAAAAACCGGTTGGATCATTTTATTACTCGGTCTCTTCCTTCAAAGGATGATTTTGCCAAATCATTGTACCAGAATTATTTGATGGATCTTGCCGGTGAAACGGGGATTCGTGAAAGCCGGATTGATCCGGGGTCTGTTGCTGTTGCGAAAACGCAGAGTAAAACTCATTACAATAAATATACATTTACACTTCACGGAAAGGGGAGTTTGGACAAGGTTGCGGAATTTTTGCGGCGGTTTTACAAGGCGGATTATTTGCATCTTGTTCGTAAAGTTTCTCCGCGTCCGATTAAAAATTCGCAGGAGATGGATGTTTCGATTACGATTGAGGCTCTTTCGCTTCCGCAGGCGCGTTCCAACCGAACACTTCCCAAAATTGACGATTTACAATTAGCGGTTACAGACAACGATAAAACAATGCTCAAACGGATTATGGAGCGTTCTTTATTTTCTGCTTTTGTTCCCGCACGGACGCAACCGGAACCGCGTGTACGTGAAGAAATACGACCTCCCAACCGCTTCGACCAATCACCGTATTGTTATGTAATAGCGGTGGTCGAAGTAAACGGTAAACCGCAAGTTTGGATCGATTTAAGAACAGAAGGTAAAAAATTCCGGCTTTATGAAGGTGAAATGTTTCAATTAGGTAATGTCCGGTGTTTTGTCAGGAAAATCGAATTTGACCGCGTCCAATTTGAAGCATCAGGCGGTTTTTACACAATTAAAACAGGTAAATCTTTTGCAGAATACGAATAGTAAATTAGATAAATACGTCCGTAAATTACGCAACTTTTAAAACAATCTGTGAAAATCTGCGTAATCTGCGGATTGAAAAATTACGTAATCTGCGGACTGAAAAATCAATTAGGTAATTGTTCCATTTTTTACACTTAAATTTTTACACTTAAGTTTTTACACTTAAATTTATTGAGGGTTTTTATGAAGAAGTTTCAATTCATGGTTTATTTTCTGTTGACCGTTTCATTTTTAGTTTTTGTTTCTGTGTCGGAGGCTGGTTTTTTGAAAAAGAATTGTTCTGTTTTTCAGAAAAATTGTGATTTGCCGCAAATTCAATTACTTGGCACGAAAACATCGTTGATTCAGAACGACTCGTTGGAGGGTTGGATAGCAACAAACGGTAAAACACCGAGCAATGCCTGGAGTGTTAAGGATGGAGAGTTACATTTACACGGTAAGGGCGGTGATGTGATGACGGAGCGGGAATATAAAAATTTTGTTCTTGACTTTACATGGACGATTGCCAAAGGCGGAAACAGCGGAATCAAATATCGGTTCAAAAGATATGACGGCAAGGGCTGGCTTGGTCTTGAATACCAAGTTCTTGACGACTTCAATACCAAAGAAGGCGAAAAAACCAAAAATAATACCGCAACACTTTATGATATTTTACCGGTCAACGGTTCAAAAATTTTGAAACCGAATCAAGAATTAAATCATGGTCGAATTGTAGTCAACGGCAACCGGATTGAACATTGGCTTAATGGCCGCAAGACGGTTGATGTTTGGGTTGGTTCTGAAACGTGGAAAAAAGCGATTGCTGCTAGTAAGTTCAATGGAATAGCGGAATTTGGTGAAAATACTGTTGGTCATATTATGGTTCAAGATCACGGCAATGATGTTTGTTTTCACGAAATAACAATCCGCGAAATTATAAAAACTACCGCAAAACCAAAACGTTATAGATTTTTCAAACGTAATAAGGAAACTTCTAAAAACATTGCTTTTTGGTAATATTTCGTAATTATACTCAATCCTGCTGTTATCAATTGGTCCCTTTAGGAACGCAGGCGTCCCGCCTGCACGAAATTACCATTATTTCGGGCGAGACGCCCGCGTTCCTACTAAAAGACCCAATTATTACAGGATACAGTATATTCAGTAGTTTTTTATTTTTGTCTCTTAATCCCGTTGGGACGAGATGTGCAGAACCGGCGGTCAAATGAAACGCAACCGCCGGAGCAGGAATTTTCCACTCACAAAGCTCTACAATTTACAATCATACCAGCTAAAATCCGCTTGCGGCGCACTATCAACTCTCCACTATCAACTCTCCGCTATCAACTAAAAAAGGCTTTATTTTCAAGGGGAATACAATTCGTAGGGTGTTGCCTTCTGCTCATGCTTGTTGCTCTGTGTTGGGGGAAATGTTACTTAATACGTATGGGTTTTCACCTACGGTAGTACCAATCGGCTTGCCATTCTGTAACATTATTTACTGTCAACTGCTTCTTGACTTTTTATTATTATTTTGTGAAAATGTTCTATTATGAAAAATAAAAGTATTGTGATTATTCCGGCTCGTTATGCCTCAACACGGTTACCACGAAAATTGTTGCTGGACGAAACAGGTAAACCGTTGATTCAATACACTTACGAAGCCGCATTGAAAGCAATGTTACCGAAATCGGTGTTGGTTGCCTGCGATCACCAAGAAATTTTTATGACCGTCAAAAAGTTTGGCGGAACAGTGTTTATGACCGATCCCAACGCCAGAAGTGGAACGGATCGGGTTGCCGAAGTTGCAACAAAAATGGACGATACTGATATTGTTGTCAATGTTCAGGGTGATGAGCCGGAAATTGCCGGTGAATCGATTGATTTGGTGATTCGCATGTTGATTGAGTACCCGCACGCTGTCATGGCAACTCTCGCAACACCAATTCGTAACAAACAACAACTCAATGACCCCGCTTGTGTTAAAGTTGTGTTCGATCAAATTGGTCGTGCTCTTTATTTTAGCCGAAGTGTGATTCCGTATTCGCGAAATGGTGTAACAACAGAATTGCTCCAATCCGAACCGCCTTTGTTTTATCAACACGTTGGTATGTACGCTTACCGCCGTGATTTTTTGCTTTCCCTAAGCCGGTTGCCGCAATCCGATCTGGAAAAAACGGAAAGTCTTGAACAACTTCGGGTGTTACATCATGGTTTTGAAATTATGGTTGGTGTTGTCAACGAACCGACATTCGGTATTGATACACCGGAAGATTACAAACGTTTCGTAGAAAAATTATCGTATCAAAATAATCGGTAATCCCAAAAAAATAACCGTCTATTTCTATCAGCAGAATCCGCAAAAAAATACAGATATTGGTAAAATTTTTGTCCGAAAATTACCTGAAGATTCGCAGATTTTTAGAGATTATTTTTTGCGAATACGGAACAAACAAAACAATAAAACCGTTAAAATATACTTCTTGCATTCATCAATTTAATTTTTCAAGTTCATATTCCATGCTAAGATTTCAGGTAATTGTCTATTTTGTTTTTTGTTTAAATATAGACAGTTACATGCGGAATGATTACCGTTTAGGTAGTAATCCGCTTGCGGCACTATCCACTATCCACTCTCAACTATCCACGGGGTTAAGATCGAAAAACAAATATTCCATTAAAATATTACAACAAATATTATTTTAACAAAACTCTTAATTGATTAAACATAAAATGATGAATACAAGAAATATATTACAAAAAATTCACGTGCAACATAAACCTTATTCTAAAGAGGATTTTGGAACCAGTCCATTGATGTTTTATTATGAAGTTACACAAGCTTGTGATCTTGTTTGTAAACATTGTCGTGCTTCGGCTCAGTCTCATGCGTCTGATGATGAATTATCGACGGAAGCAGCACTTCGGTTGATTGATCAGGTGGTGTCGTTTCCGCGTAAGCCGCATTTGGTATTTACTGGCGGTGATCCTTTGAAGCGAGCCGATCTTTTCCAACTGATCGATTATGCGGTAAAATCGGGTTTATCGGTTGCGCTCACTCCTTCGGCAACCCCATTGGCAACACGTAAAGCGTTTGAAAAAGCTCAATCGGTTGGTGTTCAGGCATTCGGTATTTCGCTCGATGCTCCCAATGCGACAGTTCACGATTCTTTTCGCGGTCTTGATGGTTCTTTTGAAAAAACACAGGAAATGCTCGAAACAGCAAAATTGTTACGTATTCCGGTTCAGGTTAATACTACGATTACACGCCGGAATTTTGAACTTATTGACGAGATGGCGGAATTTTTAACTCAATTTGGCGGAGTAATGATGTGGTCGGTTTTTTTCTTGATTCCGGTTGGGCGCGGCATTGAGGAAGAACGAATCCATCCCGAAGAATATGAAACCGCCTTTGCAAAACTTTGGTATCACGCCAACAAAAAACCTTTCGCTATTAAAACCACGGAAGCGCCGCATTACCGGCGGTTTGTGTTACGGCAAGGCGGTAATCCATTGGATGTACCAAGACCATTCCGGTTTGCAAAAGAGGATATGAAAAATCCTGAAACATTTTCCAAAACTCGAAATCGTGCTCCGCTTGGAATTACTGATGGGCGTGGAATTATGTTTGTTTCCAATAACGGATATATTTTTCCTGCCGGATTTTTACCATTGAATTGCGGGCGGTTTCCTGAAAATTCCGTTGTTGAAATTTATCAAAAGCATCCGATCTTTAAGTCGTTACAAAATCCAGATTGTTACAAAGGCAATTGTGGTTATTGCGAATACCGGTTTGTCTGCGGCGGCAGTCGGGCAAGAGCATTCGCTCTTACCGGCAACCCGTTGGAATCCGACCCTGATTGTTGCTACAAAATTGGTCAAGACCCGATTTATGTTGGTAGTTGATAGTGGATATACTCATTACATTTTAAATTTCGGTTTTTATTACAAAAGAGCTGTTCCCCCGAATCGCCCTGCAAGGGCGCAAGCCTAAAGATCATAAATAATCTTTTTCGCCCTTACAGGGCTTTGGTGTGTTATATTTTTTCCGTAGGGCGTTGCCCTACGCTAATGCTGATTGCCCTTTCAGGGCGAGTTTAGTTTAAAACGAAAACCAAAATTTAAAGTGTAATGAGTATAGTACCGCAAGCGGATTACTACAAAGACGTAACTGTTCGCCAATTTTGGTTCGCAAACAAGATACCTAACAAAAATAATATAAAGGGAACTTCTAAAAACCTAATGTAAAAAATTTATTGTTAGAAGGAACGCGGTCGTCTCGACCGCATTTTTAGGCGTTTTTTGTAAAAAAACAGGGCAGGCGAGACGCCTGCGTTCCTCC
>JAITIZ010000048.1 GCA_031279215.1 Planctomycetaceae bacterium | reverse complement strand
CCGCGATTGTTTTCAATATAGAGACAATCGGCGTATAATTGATACATTCCTGTTGCATACGCCGTGCGGACTTTCCAAATAATATCGTCAACAGAATATTTGAAATTAACGTTCGGATTGGGTGTGTTCAATAACACTTTGTATAATATCAATTTGATTGAGATTTTATCTAAAGGAAACTTCTAATAGCCTAAATTTTTACTCAAAAAATATTCGCAAGTCCTTATTTTTTAAGGACAAGATTTTTAGGAAACATGGTTTTTAGAAGTTCCCTAAAATTGATTTTGCATCTGCCGACAAATTAATCCACGGCATTGTCATGTTTTGTGGACTACTATTTTACTTACTTTTTATTTGTTTTTTGATGATATCAAGAATCTCTTGAGAAAATTTATCGTCAATATTGTACTTTTTTAGCAATGTTTCAAGCTCCGCAGTTGCAAATGGTTTGTTTGAATACAAGTCAATCAAAAAACTCTTGACGGTATTTTTTTTCTCTTGACGTGTTTTCTTGGCAGTTTTTTGAATTTTTGCACGTTTTACTTGTTTTTTAGCTTCGTCTAATTCTGCCTGATATTTTTTACGTAATAACTCATCTTCTACACATTCAGCGGGAGGAAAAATTACACCGGTTGGACCATTTAAAGTAATATTACCTATTGATTCCCAAGGTATTTTTACTTTAAAAAGTGCTTGGGAAGCAAGTTCATCATCCCAATTATCATCAATGTTAGAAACCATTTTATTCCAAATACATAACATTTTCTCACATTTGTTTTTGCGTAAACTCATAAATTCTTTCATCGTATCATTATTTCGTTTTACGATCTCTTTTTCCCAATCAAGTATATCAATTTGTTCTCCCATTCGGTATGGGAAAGAATCAACATTCGTATCAACAGCTTTATGTAATATATCCATACATAAAGACAATATTTTTACATCCTTCAATGTATTATCACTATGAATAATATATATCAACTGCTTGGTATATGTTACAAAAGCCTCTGGGGTATTCACTAGATTATCATTAATAAACTTAGCCATATCAACGATTTGACTATAATTATTTTTTTCAACAAGATTACGTAATTCTGACATCCGGCGATCAAGTTGATCATAGAAATTGGCATCATACTCAGCTGTACATTTTTCTATGAACATAAAAAAAATGACCAATACCGGTATGAAGAATAATTTAATTTTTGAAGTCATTGTATTAAAATAAAAAAATAAAATAAATTTTGAACAAAATTTAATAATGTTGTTAGAGTTTATGTAAAAAAATAAACAATTTATGGAATGGTACGAGGTGGTGGTGCTATCCCATTTTTAGAAATCGTAGAAGTTTTGTCACCAATATTTTTCATCACTTGTGGCATTTTTTGAACGAATACTTTTCGTTGTATCATAGAAGATGTCTTATATGACCAAGGTATGTCCCATATTCTTTCGCCATTACCCAAAAAAGGACACATAAATATCGCATGATCATAAACATCAGAACCACCAATTCGGCATCCCGTTAATATGTTTCCTGCTGTAGCAACATCTGTCCACGATGAGTGGTTAACCGGTGTAACTCGAGTATCTAAACTCCCCTCACATTTTGTTGGTACGACAAAATCTTCTCCAAAAGAAACTCCTTTAAAAGAAACGTTTTTAGGTTGAACAAACATTTTGCAAATGATACTTGCTCCCCGCAGAGTATTAGGAATAGGTGTAGTCGGGTCCAAATGATTCCGCCATTTTACTACTTCTTCAAATACAATACTAGTTGGTTCAAGCACACTCACATTAAGTGTTTCAGTATATTCGGTCCAAGAACCATTGATAGTTGCTTTTACTGTAATCGTTCCGGCACCAGCAGTATTACCTGCGGTAATACGATAACCACCATTGGTAATAGCCCCTGATGTCGTTATCGACGTAACGTTAATTGTGGTGTCCGGTGGATTAATAGGAATAACTTGAACATCAGCAATTTCGCCAACTCCCATCTCCGTTTTACTTCGTCCGGCAAAGTCATCACCAGGAGTAAAATCAAGGACAATATTAAATTTAGCATTTAATTTATAATTTGCCTTCGCTGTCCATTCATATTCCGGCGGATAAATGCTAATACCAGGATTGGGAGTATATCTTACTCGTCCTGAAAAATTAGGCACAAAAGTTCCAACACTTCCAGAATTAGGAGTTCCTGTAAAATTTGCTGTCGGTGTTCCAAGTCCCGACCCAGTCCAAGAACTACCAGAATCCCCAACATTATCAATTCGGATCATTTTACCATCACTACCTACAGTAAAATGAAACTTTCCTTTTAATGCTCCTGAATGTCCTATCGTTAACGGATGTATTGTGGGGTCGTTGGGGGCTGTACGGCTAACATGACCTTGAGCATATCCCAAAGAAGGAAATACCCCCAATACCCCCAACAACAAGACAAAAATAATGCAATTAAATTTTTGCAACATATAAAGTTCCTTTCATTCAAATTGTAGATTAGTTGAGCTATTAACTTTTTCTGTTCTCTAAAAACGTACTAATTCTTAATAGAATAGTTTTCATGTCATCACAATATGGTCCCGTCGAATTGTTTTTGAGAGAAAAATGATAAAGTGTTTGAATTTTTTTTATATATTCTATTGTCATATTGACATTTTGCTGTATTAATGCCGTTTCAGCTAAATCGGCATATAATAAACCAAGAACGAAAATAGCATACTCTGTCTCTTCTGTTTCAGGAAATTTCTGAATCAAATATTTATACATCTCTATTTTTTTGGAGATAATATTGGGGTTATCGTTCGCATCTAAACGATTGGCGAAACCAAGAACCACACGGGCTTCACTTGGTGTTCCGACAAATGCTTTCAATTTTGGTTCAAGATAAGTAATTTCATCAATACTTTTGTCCCAACACAAACACGAGAAAATCGCAAAACAAATATACGCTTTTTCGTTATAAGAAAGTGTTCCCAAATTGCCGGATTCAATCAAGCGGTACATGACAAGAGCCTTTGCCGGTTCTTCCGCAAGATAATACAAATCGGCGAGCAATACCGCTAAACGCCGTTTCGGGTCTTTGAAACTTGCCATCTCGTCGGGAGTTGCAAATAACGCACCTGGTTGATTTTTAATTCGTTGCATCAATCGATAATGTGTTGTCGCATTTTTCCAACCAGCTTTTTCTTGTTCCGCATAAAAATCTTTGTCAAGAATCGCAATTTTATCCCAAAATTCTTTTGCCTGTTCATTATTATTGTTTGCAAAAGCAATCAATCCTTGAACTAAAGCAAGGTCTTTTTGCTTTGAATTCATGTACCATGAGCAACTTCGGCGATTAAAAAATTGCCCCGGTTTCGGTTGTGATAATTTTATGTTTGTCCAACGGTCTTTGTAACGTTCTTCTTTCGGCGGTTGAGAATTTTTGCGTACTGATTCCGGTAATTCAAAATTTTTTAGGTCTTTGTCGAATTGTTGTACGTTATCAAACCATTCCGTTGCATAAATCAATCACTTTTTTGCAATACCAAATTGTTGTCATTTTTATTAAAATTTGATTTTGAATCTACCGGCAAAAGAATCAATCGAATTACAGATTTTTTGAATGAAAAGAAAACAAAAACAAAAATCCTGATAAATTTATTACAAAATATATGTCAGAAGTTTTCAATGTTATTGTTAATTTAACATAAATTTTTATTTTATTTGTATCATTTATTTATTTTTTTGTGGTATCCAATTTTTAATATATTCCTGATCTTGAATACTTAATCGTTTAATAGGAACAGTGATTTCTTTTTCATCAGCGTCACGAACTAAAACAATATGATCATTTTCTTTTCGGACAATAACTGCATTGAGCGAATGCCAACCTTCAAGAGATGTCCAAGTTCGTGAATTGTTAAGACGTTTTGGCGCATCGGGAGAAATATTTAATTTTGCATTCGGGTCATAAAATGGATTCATTTTTGTGTCCATCGGTCCACCCGCTTCAGCAACAAAAAGTTTACCTTCCGCAATAAGACCTTTTTCTTTTTCCCGACTTGCGATTCGTTCTTTTTCTTCTCGTTGTTTTCGTTTGATGATATCAATTGTCAATCGGGCATCTTGTTTCATCGTTTCTGAAACTGTAACAGAATTGATTAGTTTTTCCAATTCAGGTATGACCTGTTCGTTTCCCAAATAAGAAATAATTTGTGTTGGGGAATATTGAAAACGTATTATTTTTTTTGTTTTAGGATCTACAGATCCGAATCCCAAATACGGAGGAACTTCTGTACTGTAACACATCTCAAAAAGATTGGGAATCAAACTAACACATCGGGCACTTCGGATAATATCTAAAATATCCGATTTTAATTTTTGGTTTTCCGATTTCAGGAGTTCTTTGATTTTTTTGACTTCGTCCAAACTTGCCTTCTCGTCAAAATTTTCTCCTTGCTCATTCCTTTTATCGGAATAATAAAACGAAAGTGTGTCCTTCATTGCCTTGCGCATTACTTCAGATTCCTGAATATTACCAATTTTTTTTATCATCTCCAAACGTCCTTGGGTATCACCAACAAGTTGCTTAGCGAGATTCGCGGCTTTTTCCGGTTCTTCCTGAATCATCCGAATCCGTTTCGCTTTTGCCTCCTCACGTTCTTTAGCCGTTTTTTCGTCCAAAGAAACGATTGGTCCAAGCAATTCAAATTCTTTTAACGTTATAGGCGAGATACCAGTCTTCGAAGGCATTCCATGTTTCGGCGCAAGACGATATGCTAGTGTAATTCTTGTGTCATTCACTATCTCACAAGCACGATAACCAGAGGGAGTATTTAAATCAAAACGTTTTTGAAGTAAACCCAACTTATTTACATCATCATGATTACCGATGGAGAGGAGGGTCGAGCAGAACGAATATAGAAGTAATAAATTATTTGAATGTTTGATTATTTGCCACGATCTATCTTTTACGTGCAGAAAGTTTTCTTTGGGTATATTGATTTCCTCTACCTTAAATGATTTCAAAAGTCCTATAAAATGAACACCATCTGTTTTTACAGCATTTGTCCATTGTTCAAGCAAAGATTTTTTCATAGTATCGGTCGGATATTTTCTATAGATAAGAAATATAATATCCCAAATAAATTCGTACGATTTTTGTGTCTTATAAAATTGAGAATAGTTTTGTTTCTCAATATTCAGCTCTTTAAAAGATAATAACTGCTCCTGTAATTTTGAGATTATCTTAAAAGTATTGTTTATTTCTTCTGGAGATGTTGATTTCCATAAATTTCTGAAAACATTAGGGTCATAACTCGGGAATAATTCGATCAAAAAACCAATAGGAGTTTCTGATTCAGAAACAGGTAGTGTTTTTATAACAGTCATATTTGAAGTATTCCCCATACGATCCTGAGGTTGTGAAAAAATAATATTTTGATTACAAATCACAAAAAATAAAACAACCGGAATTATAATTTTTTTACTAATGAAACAAATTTGATTTAATTTAAAATTCATGGTTTTAAAATTATTGAAAATTAAAGTAAAAGGGTATGTTGAGGTAATATTTTTCAAGAACAATTACCTCAAGGTACTAGTATTAGGGGAACTACTTCTGCATTATACAAAACTTGATGTCCGCAATGTGGACAAATAATTAACGTTTGAGCTGGATTATTTAAGTCTCCCTCATCAAGAATCATCCAATACTGCGTATTTGTAACGCTGTTTAATACTCGAAGATATATGTAGGGAGATATAAATGGTCCACCAGCGGGATACACTGTGTATCCCGTAAAATTTGGTGTATTCACGCCAAAAAATGCTTCAAAGTAGTTCGCAACATAGACAAGTTGATTCGATTTGGAAAACATATTATTACAATAACCACACAGAACATTCACCATTCTAGTCCTCTTAGATGTACATGTTGCATTACTCGCTTGCGTATCATCTGAAGGCCAGGTGAGGTCCTGTTGCAGGGATACCAACCACCTCTAGACATGTGATCGCTAACGATGCTAATGTTCCACAATCCCCAGATTGACCTGAATCTAAAAATTCCCATGCGTTCCAATTGCAAGATCGTGGAGGGGCATATCCGGGTGATTGAGCCAATGCCAGTGCCACCATTGCTGCTGCTTGGATAATTGTTGTAGCACCATTTGCTTTTGATGTTGCCCAGTGAATCCGTTTGACAGTAGTCGTACCAATAGTATTGTCATAAGTAAGATAAAAAAATTGGTTCATTGACCCAACTAATATCCAATTGTTTTCTCCAGTCTTAATTTGAAATGCTGGAGTATAAGTAACACCAGATGAAA
>JAITIZ010000548.1 GCA_031279215.1 Planctomycetaceae bacterium | reverse complement strand
TACCGCAAGCTGTAACATCACCCAAATCACGACCTCTTCACCTTGTGCATACAACTCACGAGCAATGGTTTCGTTGAAACCATCACGCAATAACTCGGATACTTCGGGAAAAGATGAAGCTGAAGGACACATCAACGAATTGTACAAAAAATAAAAAAGAAAGAAAAGACCAATTTAAAAAATTCCACTGATATATTACGAAATTTCTTTAAAATATGATCGAATTTTGAAAAAACTTTGAAAAAACTTCGGAAATTGACGAATATCCTAATTGACAGTTTGAACCTCTTCGATTAAACTTTGAAACTTATTGAGTTGAGATTCGTGATTTGATCTTTTTGCTGTTTGTATTGCGGCAAGCGAATCGCGGTTATTTTGAAAAAACCTTTTAAATAAGGAGTATGACGATGAAAAACTTTGTAGAAAGCCTGTTGAATTTTGTGAAAATCACTGTGAATTTCTTGGTGAAAAGCAAAATGTTAAAATGGGCAAGACAGGGGGGGGGGGGCACTATGTAAAAAAAAGATAAAATCAGAGCGTGGAGAGTGGATAACGGATAGTGGAGAGTGTGAAAAATGTTTGCGCTCTAACTCCTTTTCCGGCAACTTCTTACAACTTCTCCGCTCTTCGCCGTTTGGTTTTACGTTGGTCGAACTGCTTGTGGTGATTGCGATTATCGGAGTGTTAATCGCTCTGCTGTTGCCGGCGGTTCAAGCCGCGCGCGAAGCCGCCCGAAGAATGCAATGTACAAACAACCTGAAACAACTGAGTATCGCTTGCCACAACTATCACGATACCCACCAAGGTCTTGTCTCCGCAACTGGACAGGTTATCGGAAAAACATCCGGCCTCTTGAATCTTGATCGTTGGAGTGGGTTGATTCCGTTGTTGGTATTTATGGAACAAAACGCTCTTTACGAACGTTTTGTTTCGGAAGATGTTTACAACCCTTCTGACCGTCCCGTTGATGCAACACTTGGCGGAGGAGTCAACAACCCTAAACTGATTCAGGTTGTTGCCTTGCTTTGTCCGTCAGACGGTAATGGCAAGATTCGGACGGATACTTACGAAACAGGACGGACAAATTATCGTATGAATCTTGGTGACAGCCCCGCTTCCTTTGGTAGTGCGACCACGAGTGCCGGTGCTACAGCATACATTAGTTTGGGACGCGGAGTTTTTGGTTATCGTACTTGGTATAATTTGAATGTTATCTCCGATGGAACAAGTAATACCGCATTGTTTGCAGAACGGGCTCTCAGCGCAACTTCGACAACTGTTATAGTAATCAACGGCGGTATCAATAATATCGGAAGTGTGTTTTCCGGTACGGATCAAAATAAATATCTCTCTGACCGCAGTGTTTGTTTGAATACACGTAACGGATATGAATACAAATCCTCTATTACCGGCGTTTCCAATCCGACCGACTATTGGGGATTTCTTGGTTGGAATTTTGTTGACGGACATTTTCTCTGTAGCGGTTTTCATACGGTATTACCGCCTAATTCTCCGGCTTGTTTGAATCGTACCAGTGGCGACATCGGTATTTTCACGCCAACAAGTAATCACAAAGGCGGTGTGAATGTCAGTCTGGCGGATGGTTCTGTCCGTTTTATTTCTGAAACCATTGACGCCGGAACCGCCAACGCCGCAGTAAGTTCAGGGGCTTCACCGTTTGGGGCTTGGGGCGCACTTGGTTCTCGTGACGGAAGAGAAAGTACCACTTTTTAAATAAAATGTAAAAGGATGTCAAATTGCTCAAGGCAATGTTTCAACAAAACATTGCCTTCCTTTTGAGACATGAATTATTTGTTACGAATAAACTAAACGGCAAAACAATTGCCAATATTACAACTATTACTCTTAACAACATTACAATTATGAACACATTACGAATATTTGTTATTTCTTTTATTCTTTTCCTTCCTGTATTTTCCGGTTGTCGGCAACAACGACCGGAGGGAATGCCGGCAACTGTTCCCTGTCAAATTACCGTTCTTAAAAATGGTGTACCGCTGGCGGGAATAGATGTTTCACTTCATTTACCCGAAGGAAATGGAACGTTAAGTTTCATGGCGTTGACGAATGCACAGGGAATTGCTAGAATCCAAACTCATTCCGTCAGTTACAAAGAATCCGGTGTTCCTGTCGGAAATTACAAAGTAACCATCGATAAACCGGTTCAACTTCCACCGGACGGCGTTGATGATTCAAAACTCTCCGGCAAAGAATTAAATGACTATTTGACCAAACGTGAAGCGGAACTGGAAAAAATTCGGATTGTTCCGAAATGGTTAACCGTTTCAACTTCAACTCCATTGGAAATCAAAGCCGAAGCACCAACCGGCGGAGAATTGACCATTGATTTAAAAGATTTTCCCGACAAACCTTAATCAAATGTTTACCTTCGTTAATTTTGTAATATTTCAGCGGAATTTTTATTTGAATCGTTTGGATTTCCATTGGTAAACAAATTGACGAAATGATTCTAATGAAATATTACAAAAATTCCTCTCAGTGAACACGGTGTTCTCGGTAGTAAATTAAATAGACAGTTACGACTTTTTGTGTGTTTTACGCGAACAATGAAACCATTTTAATTACTCTAACCCCATTTATTAATTATGAAACGTATTTTACTTTGTTTTGTTTTTTGGGCAACAATCATGCCGGTTTTCGCTCAAGAACAACCGGTGGGCGATGGAATGAACGATGATACAGCGGCAATTCAGGCATTGCTGGATGCCGGAGTCAATACGGTGTATCTGCCTCCTCCACCGAAATATTATCTGATCAGTAAACCGCTTCGGCTTCACTCTGATCAGACATTGCGGCTTGATCCCAATACAACCGTGCGTCTGGCTGACGGAGCATGTCAGTATCTGCTTGTCAACGATGATTTTGAAAACGGCAACAAAAATATTCAAGTCATTGGCGGTATCTGGGACGGCAATAACACCGCACAAACTTGTATTTATCATGACCGTGCCAAACGAACAGAACTGTTTAGTCCCGACAAGTATATCGGTTGTGCGATGTTGTTCCTGAATGTTAAAAATTTACGTGTCGAAAAATTAACGATCAAAGATTCTGAAACATTCGGAATCCATATCGGTAATATTCAATGGTTTACCGTACAGGATATTATTTTTGACTGTAACGGGAAACGTCCTAATATGGATGGTGTTCATATTGCCGGTAATTGCAGTCAGGGACGTGTGGCGAATATTCAGGGTAACACAAACGATGATATGGTGGCACTCAATGCCGACGATTCCGAGATTTTTGAAATATCCAAAGGACCGATTACCGATATTCAGATTGACGGACTTTTCTGTACGAATGGTTATACTGCAGTACGGTTACTGTCGTCGGGAGACCCGGTAAAACGTATTCGCATTTCCAATATTTTCGGTTCATTCCGTTTCAACGGTGTTTCGTTCACACATCATTCCGTTCACCCTGGCGAACCGACCGTATTTGAAGACATTATCATTGACGGTGTTTTTATCGCGAAACAATTGGAGAAAGATATTAAACCGGAACCTTGGAGTGAGGATGCTCGGCGTAGTCATGCAATTGTCTGGGTTGCGTCCACAGCTCTGGTTGAAAATTTATCGATACAAAATCTTTCCCGCCGTGAATGGATGTTTGGTGCGGCACCGACTATTTTGATTGATGAAACAGCAACCGTCAAAAATCTTCGGTTACGTGATGTTGAACAAGTCAATAAATCCGAAACCCCGCTTCGATTGATGGTCAATAACGGAACTATTGACCGGCTATTCCTCAATAGTGTTACGGTTAGTAAATCGGAAAAGGAACAACAACAACAACAAACCGAAATTATCACCGGCAAGGAAAATATCCGAGAAACAATCGGAAATATTCTTGAATAACCGTACAAGGTTTTTTGTAACTGTCTATTTTATTTTATTAATTGCTTGAACACATAATTCAAACAATACACATAATTCAAATTGTCCGCAGAGGACGCAGATTTTCGCAAATTATTTTTTTGAGAATATGAACCACACACCAAAACAAAATTTATGAAAAAATATGAACTAAAATTTTGTCTTATTTTGTTATTTTGTGCGGTTTGGATTCTCAAAAAAACGGAACATTCGTTAAAATATTACCAATTTTTTAAAATATTTTTAAAAAATTTTGAAAAAAATCTGGAAATTGACGAAAACTCTAATTGACAGTTTGAACCTCATTGACAGTTTGAACCTCTTCGATTAGACTATGTGCTCATTTAATTGCGGTACGTTGTTTTTTGCTGTTTGTGTTACGGCAAGCGAATCGCGGTTATTTCAGAAAAACCTTGTAAAATAAGGAGAATGACAATGAAAAATGTAGTAATGTGTTTAGTCGGGATTTTTGCAGGATTTTTTGCGAAAATCCCAATGTTAAAATGGGCAAACCAGGGGGGGGGGGGCACTCTGTAGTGGAAAGTTGAGAACGGATAGTGGAGAATATTCACGTTCTA
>JAITIZ010000624.1 GCA_031279215.1 Planctomycetaceae bacterium | reverse complement strand
TCGACAATACAAAACAATTCATGGTTTATCGGTTATTTCGTAGTCATGCCCTTGTTTTTTGAACGTTTGAAAATAATGGTGTTATATTTCTCTTTATCTCAAATTGGTTTTTAATAATTCCGTTAAAATTCCGTAATGGGGTTAAGAAGGAAAAATAAAAATGCAATTAAATAATTACATCTATTTTGTTTACTTCGATTCCGAGTTTAAAGGGTTACTGAATAGTTACAGTAAAACACTTTATTCATAACACTATTTTTGAACCGGATTACGTAATTTTCATAATTTCCATAAACCCAAAAATCTGAAGCACTTTTTGAACTTCCTGATTGGGATTTTCAATTCGGAAATTTTTTTTGCCTGCCGACTTGAAGTAACAAAGACAAAGTCTAAGAAATGCAGAAGAAATATAATTAACATCAGAAAGATCGAAAATAAGACACGCAACATCTTGTTTTTCTAAAAAACCAATAATTCGTTTATTCAACGTATCCTCAAGATTAGAGCAAGTTAATGTATCGAGTTTGCCGGAAAAAATACAACGAAGTGTGTTATTATCTTCGGTAAAATCCATAGGAGTCTCCTTAATTCATCGTGTGTTTAAACAATTAAGTCTCACAAATTTCATTCGTCCATTCAGTAAGCACCACAACAGAACAACTACTGAATAGTTACCAAAATATATCAGAAAAAAAATAATTTTACCAGTTACCTTACGGCAATAATTCCGCTTACAACACGACATCGCCATCCGCTATCAACTATTGTTCGTTTGTTGACATTGTTTTTGGGATTGCTATACTTTTATTAACTTGGATACGAACATTCAACACTAACTTTTAATAAAAAAATATTTTCTATGCGAATCGGAGTACTTTGTAGCGGCGGTGATGCCCCCGGAATGAATCCTTGTTTACGGTCTATTGTCCGAACTGCTTGCATTTGTAATGATGAAATTTACGGTATTCAACATGGTTATGAAGGACTTCTAAACGAAGAATTTTATCCCGGTGAAAATAATTCTCATATTATGGGAATACGTTCCGTTTCCGGTCTTTCAAAACTCGGCGGTACAATTCTACACAGCAGCCGATCAAAACGATTTCAAACTCCAGAAGGAATTCAGGCAGCCGCCGATATTTTACACAAACATAAATTCAATGCCCTAATTACTATCGGCGGAAATGGAACCCTTTCCGGGGCTCTCGCCTTAGAAAAAGTTTGGGATGGTCAAATTATCGGTCTGCCGGGAACAATTGATAACGATCTCTTCGGAACAGATTACACGATTGGTTTTTCTACTGCTGTTCATACCGCTGTCGAAGCCGTTGATAAACTTCGTGATACAGCAGGAAGTCATGATCTCATGTTTTTTGTCGAAGTAATGGGCCGCCATTGCGGTGATATTGCTCTCTCAACCGCAATCGCTTCCGGTGCCGAAATCGCTTGTATTCCCGAAGCCGAAGAATCACCGGAACGAATTGTCGCCAGACTCCGAAAAATTAAAGAAGCCGGAAAAGCATCGGTTATGGCAATTGTCGCCGAAGGCGACGAAAGCGGCGGCGCTTTCGCAATGCAAAAAATTCTCAAAGACGCCGGTAATCCCTTCGATAGCCGAGCGGTTGTTCTGGGACATGTTTTACGCGGCGGTTCGCCCTCACCGGAAGACCGGATATTAGCATCAGAACTCGGTAATTTCGCCGTCAGTTCCCTTTTACTCGGCGAAACCGGAAAAATGGTCGGAAAAATACACGGCGAACTCGTTCTCACTCCCCTCGAACAATGTGTTGCCGCTCATAAAAAAGTTGATGCCGAACAACTCCGTTTATTACATATCGTTGCCAGTTAGTCCGGCTTTTTCCGTTATTCCGATTATTTTCAGCATCTCTCCTAAAATTAAATTACCAACCCTCAAAAAAATCATAAATATTTGACTTCTGATTGATCCTGTCCTATTTTATGTTCAGGTGATTAAGTGTGTGAATTGTTTCAACCCGCAATAATAAATAATAGAAATAACGAGAAATATGCCCAAATACAAAATTGACATATTATGGTAACTTCTAAAAACTAATATTAGGAGGAACGCAGGTGTCTCGCCTGCCCTGTTTTTTTACAAAAAACGCCTAAAAATGCGGTTGAGACGACCGCGTTCCTTCTAACAATAAATTTTTACATTAGGTTTTTAGAAGTTCCCTTATGTTGATTTTGTAAAAGGTATAAATTTAATTTTTACTCATAAATGGTTATTTCTAGGAAGAAACAATTCAAAATAAAAATTCCGATGAAATATTACGAAAATTGAAATATCAGGAAAAAAGAAAATAGTATAACCTTCTAATTTTCACTGCAATAATAACATGTAGCAATATATGGATTGGAATATTGATCTAAAAGAACTTTCAATAAGAGAGAGCGAAAAAGTTGAATGGAAAGAAAATGGTGAAGACAAAGATGTTGCGAAAAGTATTGTCAAAAGTATTGTCAAAACCATTGTCGCTTTTGCCAATGATATTGCCAATATGGGAGGCGGTTATGTTGTCTGCGGTGCTGGAGAAAACAAGGACGAATTTGGTTTTCCAAAAATTATTTATAAAGGACTTACTGCTGATAAATTGAAAGAGATTGAAGGTATTATTTTATCTCATTGCCGAGATCGTGTAAGTCCGTCATTGTCTCCAATTGTTCAGGAGTTGGAAAATCCGGCAGATAATACAACCAGAATTTTAGTATTTATTGTTCTTGCCAGTCCCAAAGCACACTCCTACAGAGATGGTGAAACTTCAAATTACTATGTCAGAATAGGAAGAGAAACAAGAGAAGCCGGAAATAGTATATTGACCAGATTATTAGCAAGTAAACAGGAAATAATACCTTTTGATAAAAAAGCCAATCCCAATGTTAATGAAACAGATATTGACGTGTTGTTTTTCAGAGACTGTATGAATGAAATGAAATTGATTCAGTCTTCGAAGTCATTGGAAGATTATTTTTCTGATAGTGAACAAATTGCCGAATTTATACCGCCGCTTTGTGTGAAAAAAACACTTGATAATAAATATTGTCTCAGAAATTTTGCGTTATTTATGTTTGGGAAAAGTTCTTCTATTAGTCTTTATTTTCCTGATCTTTATATTTCACTTTCCATTTATAACGGTACTGATAGAAGTGAACCAACCGCAGAACGATATCTTTTGACCGGTTCTATTATTGAACAGGCAAAAAAGGCGATTCGTTTATTAAAAACTCAAGCTTATACTGTTTTTGATAAAACCAGCAATAAACCCAATCAAGTCAAATATCCTATCAGAGCGTTACAAGAAGCTCTCATCAATGCGGTTGTTCACAGAGACTATGAGATTTCGGAACCAATTCGTGTAACGGTTTTTTCGGATAGAATTGAAATTATGTCTCCGGGCAGTTTACATTGGGGAGTTGACAAGGAAAATTTTTTAGTCGGCAAAACCAGTCCAAGATGGAGAAATCAAAGTTTCGCTTATCTCTTTAACAAATTACAGTTGGCGCAATCGGAAGGTCAAGGTATTCCTACTATTATTCGAACAATGAAAGAAGAAGGATGTCCCAACCCGATTTTTGAAATAGGTACGGAAAGTGTAACTTGTATTCTTCCGGCACATCCGCGCCATAAAATAATTCAGAAAAATACTTTTAACCCCCTTACCGTTTGAGTAAAAATTATGAGTAATATTGTTGAAAAAATTACTGTTGTTGAAGAGCAGATGGCTCTTATCCAATCAAAAATCATTCCGTTGGCTTCAAAAGCCGAAATGTTGAATCAAAAAATCGAAAAGGTTTCCGGTTTGTTGACGGAAATAACCGGCGAAACAAATATGATTCAACAGGAAATTAATTCGTTCCAACAAATATTGGATTCGATTCGGAAATTGCTTGCCGAAACCAAAACAGAAGGCGAACAAATTACCGCCGATCAAGATGAAAATAAATATCTTTACGAATCTATGACCGAAATGTTTGGTGAGGCGTTTCAGGTTGTTTCCCGTTTTTTTGAAACTGCCCGAAAAATAGGGATTGTTGATAAAGAAAAAGTAACTAATTTTCTTGCCCTACAACAACAGATTGCGAAACCGGAAACAAAACCTGTTACCGCAATTTCCGAGTCAACTCCCAAACTAACTCCCGAGCCAACTCCCGAACCAATTTCCGAACCAATTATTTCTTCTGTTACAGAGGAACCTGTTATCGAAAAAACATTGGAACCGATTGTGGAAATTCCAAACGCACCGGAATTACAGGAACCGGCAATAACCGCAGAAACTCTCAATCAGTTTGTCGAAACGGAAACAAAGGAATTACCGGACGAAAATAAGATAGAAATAATTTCCGCCGAACCGGAACCGCAATTAGAACCGCAATTGGAACCGGAATTGGAATCTGTTTCGGAAATTGACGAACAAACGATTTCCCCTATTCTTGGTCTCCCGGATGTTTCCGTACTTCCCGAATCATTCCCGCCAATCAACAATACTGAAACACCAATCAACAACACAGAACCTGTTGAAACTCCGATAGAAGCCGCAACATTAAATCTACCGCCGCTTCAATTGACTATTCCCAATAATTCCAGTGAATCCGGTGATTCCGAACCAACCGAACTTTCTGAGGAAGAAGAGAAAAAACTCGAAGACCTCCTGGCAAATATCTCAACCCCAATTTCAACATGATTTATCAATACAATTTATGAATCAAGTTGACAATGGTTATTGATATAACAAAACGTTTGGTAACTGTCTATTTTATTATATATTCATTGCGCATTAAAATTCGGTTTTATAAGAACAGAATTTTTATGTCTTTTATTTAAAAATCCTGTCAAAATGTATCTGTTTATTTTGAACACGAAATACACGGAACTTCACTAACGACACAAAAATTATACGAAAATGACAACAAAAAATTCTTTCGTATGTTTCGTGTTAAAAAAGTTATTACCAAAATGTGCATATAAGTTTTGGTTTCTGATTTCCGATTCCTATTACGAATTTATTCCTGTTTAGAATCTGTTGCGGTAACAGAATCGGATAATGGAATTGGTGATTGGGGAGAATACAAAAAAACTTCAAGAAACTTGGGATGTCCATAGTGGAATTTTCCGAAACTTCCCTCGTATTGACAATATTTATCAATCCAATCACGGGTCTTTTTATCTAAATCCGATAAGGAAATATAATGTTCACGGCTCATAATAATCCAAGAACGTGAATGATTAGATTTTTCTTTATCTTCATTGATTTTATCGAACAAATATTGTAAATATTTGTGCGTATTTTCTACCGGCAGCATATCTATTGGGATATAGATATTAACAATTTCTGTTCCGTCTATACAAAATAATTGATCGCCTGCCTGCCAATGCTTTTTGACATACTGACATACGGTTCGAATATCATAACGATTACCATCTTTATAATAATTGTTTAATTCTGTAATATTCAGTAACACCATAAAACAACACCAAACCGCTCCGCACAACCAACCATATCGTCCATTGGATTGAGTGAGCAACCAACCAATATGATCGATAAACAAAGCAAGAATCACAAGAAACGGAAACGAGAAAAGAAAACCGTACCAAGGAAGAAAAACTATCTTCAATGGAAGTAAAAGGATCGCAGAACCGCAAGCCAAAGCACAAAACAACCAATATCCCCAACCGGTCTTACGAATATGAAACAGTACAAAAATCCATGCAGGAATACACAAAATAAAATAGGAACGCCCAAAAATAGATGAAAATGCTAAAACAGAATCTATCGGCGATGCTCTCCAGTGTATAATATGAGTGTTCCATGATTTAACAAGCGGCAAAATATGAAACCAAAAAATTAAGAGTAGAACTATTGACCAGATACCCAGAATCAAAATAATCCTGTAAGGAATTTTTAACAGAAATAAGTTTGTTTTTGTTTCAAGATTGAATTGATTGGTATTCAATTGTTTGGAAAAAAAGAAATCGAACAATAATCCGCCAAGAAGTATTCCCCAAATA
>JAITIZ010000536.1 GCA_031279215.1 Planctomycetaceae bacterium | reverse complement strand
GGGAACTTCTAAAAACCTAATGTAAAAATTTATTGTTAGAAGGAACGCGGTCGTCTCGACCGCATATTTAGGCGTTTTTTGTAAAAAAACAGGGCAGGCGAGACGCCTGCGTTCCTACTAATATTAGTTTTTAGAAGTTACCATCAATTCTAACCAGTTGTTCAGGGGCAAGCGGAAAATAGAAGAACAAAATTTATTATCGTCAATATTATAACACAGACCGAACACGAAACAATTCTTTTCCAACAAAAAACAAAAAATTTTGGTAATATGTTTTGGTAATATGTTTGGTAATATGTTACGGCTGTTTTTGGTGATTCCGAAAATCACCAAATAGTTATATAGTTAATAGTTAATAGTGAATAGTTAATAGTGTCGCAAGCGGAATTATTGCCGTTTGGGTAGTAATCCGCATGCGACACTATTAACTATTCACTATTAACTATTAACTATAATAATACTTGTATTGGGATTAGTTCCGGTTTACAATAAAGCACATACAGGCTTATAACTCCCGACATCGACCCAATTCCTAACACCCCTATTATTCCGATGTCTTTATTTAGTGATGAACGTTATACGTGGCGCGAAACATATTTTGTACTTTTTGATCCGGTAATGCGTCCGCGTTTGTCGGATGTTCGTCGGGAACTGCGGCACGTTGCCGGAACACTCTCGATTCTCGACAATACAGCAGAACCCAACGGAAATCTTGTTTCAATGACTGTTGCCTCTTACGAAGATCATGCTGCATTGGAAATTACGTACCACGAAGGAAATAATGTACATTCCGAAATCAGTCTCCTCGCCGAATTACTCGAAAAAGGAAGTACCCCAAAAGAAAAAGAACGACTACTTCACGCCAAAAATTACCGTGCAAAATTTGAAATCCTTCACTTCGAACAAACCGCCGGAACCTCCGAATTTAAAATCGTTAAAATGCCGGTACTCCAATTCGCTCCTCGCGAAAAGAATAAAATGATACCTCCCTTTTCAAATAGAAACTATTCCGATAAACTGTTACCCGATCAAAAAAAACGCTTTCATTTCGACCCCAATTCCTACGAAAATTGCTCCGTTAATTGTGTAGAACCCGATGAAAATACAAGTTCGGAAGACAGTGCCGAATTTGAACGAATCGATCCGAATACTTTAGTTTTTGTCCTTGAAATTTTGTGCCGACTTACAAAAGGAATTGCCATCGATCCCGCAAGCGGAGTCATTATTTAGTGGTTTGTTCAATGTACTTGAAAATTCGGTTTTCATTTTTTGACAGAATTTACTGTTTTTTTTAAGGAACGTTTATCTATTTCACTATCAACTATCAACTATCAATTATTAACTATTAACTCAATATGATTGCTAAGGAAATTAAGCGTGGTGAAGTTGTTGTTTACAATGGTTCGCCTTGTATTATTGAAGGAATCAATGTTCAATCGCCGTCAGCGCGCGGAGCAGCAACACTTTACAAATTCCGTGCGCGAAATCTTGTTACGAAACAGAAAGTCGATATAACACTTAAAGGTACAGAATCCCTCAACTCGGCAGACTTCCAACGGCGTGAAGTAAAATATTTGTACAGTGATGCGGAGGAATGTATTTTTATGGACAATCTGGATTATAACCAGTACAGTTTGAAAAAGATAGATATTGAAGAGGAAATGCAATATATTTCGGAAGAATTGGAAGGTATTCGGGCATTGATTTACAATGATGAATGTGTTGGTATTGAGATTCCGACGGCGGTGTCGCTTAAAGTGGTCAAATGCGATCCGGCAGCACGCGGCAACTCCGCCACATCACGCACCAAACCGGCAATCCTCGAAACCGGTCTCGAAATTCAGGTTCCCGAATACCTCAATGAAGGCGAAATTATTCGTGTGGATACCCGAACCGGAGACTTTTTGAGCAGAGCATAATATTGAACAAAATAAAAAATAGCGATTTATTATTATTCCGTGAAATTTTTGTTTTTGATCTTAATATCAGCTCTAGCGTGGTTAAGAAGGAAAAATAGTAATATATCAGTGAAATAATTGCAGATCACAACCATAGCAGCCCTGAAAGGGCAGTATAATAGTTGAGAGTGGAAAGTGGAGAGTGGAGAGTGCCGCAAGCGGATTACTACCCAAACGGCAATAACTCCGCTTGCGACACTATCCACTATCAACTCTCCACTATTATTTCGCCCTTTCAGGGCGTTGGGGTGGGAAGGGGAACTTAAACCCACCCCGTTGGGGCGGGCGATTCCGTAAAAAATACTGACGCCCCTAGCGGGGCTAAGATAAAAAATAAAAATTCCACTGATATATTACGATTTTTTTACCCTTATTATTTGTGAGCGGTTTCCTCCGTTTTCGGTTATGAAGTTAAATTTCTGTTTATTGTTCTTTATCATTTTTGTACTGATATTTGTATCGGCAACAGGATTATCTGCTGTTGAAACGGAACAAAAAGTTATCGAAATGATTTTCGAAACGGATGTTCATGGTTGGCAGGCGGAACGTTTTTGTCGTGCTGCGCTTAGGGACAAGGTATTTTTTATTCAAGCGGTTGACGGGTTGCCGTTTCTTTCCCGAAAGATGGATGTTCTTGGCGGTCAAATACGGGTTGTTGTGGAGATACGAACTTCGACCGTTTCCACCGTAACCGCCTCATGGACAACTCAAGGTTCTCCTCGCCGCAGTAACGATAAAATGAAAACCCTACCGCTCAACTCCGATGGAACTTGGCATTCTTATGAATTTAATTTTCCTATTTCTGATCGTTTGACAAGTTTTACTTTACAATTTGGTACTTCGGACGGAACATGGGAAATCAAGTCATTTACTATTTATCGGCGAAGCGAGTATCCGCTCAAGGTGTTACGAATTGTGCCGTATCAACACACAGACGAAAACGGCAGCAAACGGAATATGCTTCGATATACGATCCAAAATAACGCTTTGGTTCCGCTGACTTTTTACGTGGAACATCAACCGGAAGAACTTAAACTTCAAGCATCACAATCTATTGATCTTGGAGTTCCTATTAAAACAGAGGGCAATCTTACAGTTGCCAACTTAAGACTTCATTCAAACGATTTTTCGGAGATTGATTATTCTGTATTTTTGTACGAACCTGAAGGTAAAACGGACTGGATTACTAAAACATTAGACCAAAACAAAACAATAGAAATTGCACCTAATGCTCGAATGGCACAAATTCGGTTTGGTGAAAAAATCATTGCGATTATTGCTCCGATTGTTCATCGTTACGGATTTATTCCCGCATTTAATCCGGTTTCGGACTCAACAGAAACGGCGTTACATTTTGAATCTCCCGATGCCGATTTGAAAATCCGGATCGAAAACCAATCGCTTCGTTTTCTGATTAAAGATAAAACATCCGCTGAAAATCAAACGTTACCGGATTTCAAACCGCTTGAAGGACCTGTGGTACGAATTTTTGGAACATTGCAAAGCGGTTTGTTACCTGGTGTTGAATTTTTGGGTCAAGGCGATGTTAGTTCTTCAACGATTGATATTGAAGAGCCGTACAATGATCGTTCCCAACCCAATCCGCTTTGGGTTACAATGCCGATAGCACTTTTGGGAACCGATCAAGGTTCTGTTTTGTTACATTGGAACGACATGAAACTTCAACCGAAACTGGCATCACCGAATTATTTTGATCAAACCAATGATCATCGAATTGGGTTGATTGGTTCGGAGATTGATGTAACGCTTAATTTTTGGGAGCCGGTTCATTCCAATGATTCGGCGGCGGTTCGGGCGTTACGGTATTACATTAACGAGCGGGGATTTCCCGAACCGCCCGGTGCTCCCCGAACTTCCGAAGAGCAACGATTACTTAGTCTTCAGGCTCTTCGCGGACCGCTTCAAATGGAAAACAGTTTACAATGGGGTTACGCAATAGAAACAGAATGGCAACGAAAACCATTTGCGGATATGCTTTCAACTCTTGTCCGATTGGATGAAGCGGGACAAGACAACCGATTGATTAAACCGATAGAAATTGTATCCGGCGGTGCGGATATTGCTAATGATGCTATTTACTTTCTTACTGAACGAATTGAAGAGTGGAAAAACGCTCGTGAAAAAGCGATTCAGTCTATTTTTATTTTGCGCAATCCAGATGGTTCTTTTCTCCATCAAACGCGGTTTCCAGAGGCGGAATCATCACGAACTTCATTTGGCTATTCTGCGATTCGAACATTGGAAATCATGGAATTTGTACGATTAACCGGTAATCGGGAACTTTTTGAGAAAATTCGGCAATCGCTGGAATATTTGAAACATTGCAAAGTACCTCGCGGCGGATATTATCGGAATACTCCGTTACACACTCCGGACCTTTTAACTGCCGCAACTCTTGTCTGGCTTTACACTTGGGCGTTTGAATTTTCCGGCGAAGCAGAATATTTGGAATGGGCCAATCGTTTTGCATTTACTGGATTGCCGTTTGTTTATCAGTGGGGTAACCGTGAAAACATGCTTTATATTACTGTTCCAAAATTTGGCGGAACAGAGCGGCGTTTGCCGCATTGGTTTGGTGTTACGCAAACGCGTGACGGTATTGTATTTGCGTACGCATTGAACCTCCTTGCGCAATACGATTCGAGTGTTGATTGGAAACGTCCGGCAATTGGTATTCTTCATGCAACGGAAAAAATCCAGTATGTGGAAGGTCCCGAAGCCGGTTGTATTCCCGATATTTTTGACGTAACAACGCAAGAACGCCGTTCTTGGAAAATCAATCCGTGTGCTTTGGTTTCTTTGAGGCGGGCAATTGAAAATAAAACGGATTCATTTTTCGTGTTGACCAATAAAGAGAAAACGGAACGATATGTTTCACCTTATCCATTACGTTGGACAAGTCAAGGAATTGAAGCCTACAATGTCCCGCCGGATCGGAAATTCCAAATCCTCCGTAACGGAAACCGCATCAGTAAAGCCGAAGGAACTCTTATTATTCAGGATTAACTCAAAGTAACAGTCTATTTTTGTCCGTCAAATAGTTAATGCCGAAGTCAAGTAGTTGATTTTTGTTCCTGAAATTGACGTATTAACTTCTGATCGGTTTCGGAAAAGGATTTAATATTCATTGTTCCGGTTTGTCCATTTTTTAGTTGAAATTTTGCCTTGCCGTCTTGAATCCCAATCAATTTTGCTTCAATTTTTTTCGTTCCAGAAATATCCGTCCAAAGACGGAATTTTTTGTCTAATTGATCATCGGCTGGTTGTTCATCATATTGTTTCAGTATTTCCTGATCATCACGGCAGAAATGAGTAATATTTTCCGTACCAATTTTTCCGTCCAACATTTC
>JAITIZ010000583.1 GCA_031279215.1 Planctomycetaceae bacterium | reverse complement strand
GCAGTTCAAGCAGCACGAGAAGCGGCAAGGCGAATACAATGTACCAACCATTTGAAACAGTTTGCTCTTGCTTTGCAAAATTACCACGATGTCAAAAACGGAACTCCCGGTGTAGTAATGCCCGATAAACGGCGTTCATTTGGACCGGTGTTCTATCTGTACCCGTTTATGGAACAAAATAGTCGGTATGACACGGCAATGGCCAATTATGGAAAAGAAACATCCAGCGTAGCATCAGAATACAGGAGTATTGAGTATTCTGGAACCACTGAAAGTCAAGTACAAATTTACTCCGGGAAAATAGGCACATTCACTTGTCCTTCCGATCCTTACGCTGATGATGTTAAACCGGTTACGGCGGGCGGTCATATTCTTTTTCAAAATTCAACGGTTTGTAGTTATGCGGTCAGTGCGGGAGATGTTTATCCTGCCGCTACCTACAATGGGACGACCCATGCAACAGCTTTTCGACGTTCACCGTTTTCGTTGAGAAGTGCTAATGAATTTGTGCAAAAAGATTTTTCCAGTATTTCCGATGGATTGAGTAACACAATTATCTTTGGTGAACGCTGCGTTGCAACTTCCGAATCGGCTTATAATTATAGTTCGTCTGAGATTATTCCCGATACTGGCGCAACCGGCGTTTTACGCGGTTCTGTGGTACTCATACCGAATGGCGTAACCACTAGTGCTTCGTGGCGTCGACCAATTCACTGCTTCAACTCCAAAGCATATCAAAATAACTATGTAGAAGCATCTAGCGGGTCGAAACTTGGCGGCTTTATGGGACGTGCTGCATGGTTGGGTTTTCCGACAGTAGTGATGTTCAGTACGATTCTACCGCCCAATTCGCCCAGTTGTTCTAATGGAGAGAATTATTATTGGCCTCATACGGATAATCTTATTTCTGCCAGCAGTTTCCATTCCGGCGGAGCCAATACCGCCTTTGCGGATGGCTCGGTTCATTTTGTTGCAGAAACAATTGATTCGCAAACTCCCGGTCTTTCGCCAACCGCATTGAATCAAAGTACCAGTGATATTAATGGGGCATCGCCTTTTGGCGTTTGGGGGGCATTGGGTTCTTGCTCCGGCGGCGATCTCGGCTCGTTGTAAAGAACAATCAGCAATGTTTCAATAATTGTTCTTTTTTAGCATGATTCTTTTTACACTTTTACTTTTTTGTTTACCATGACTCGATTACTGATTTTTATAGTAGCGTTTGTTGTTATCCTTTTTGCGGGATGCTTTTCCCAAGCGAGATTGGAAGGACTTGCGCCGGTTTCTGGAACAGTTACATTGGATGATCAACCTTTTGAAGGAGCAATGGTCAATCTACATCCAATCAATGTCGAAAATAAACGTCCGCGATTAGGATTAGGGATGACAGACAACACGGGACATTTTGATATTATGACGCTTCAACCAAAGGACGGAGTGTATCTCGGCGAGTATAAAGTAACCGTTTCTAAAACGATTGCGATTCCCAAAGTAACACCGGAACAAGAACAAAAACTGATTCAACAAGGAAAACCCATTCCAGAACCGGATATAAAAGAACTTGTCCCGCTTCTTTACACCGATGTTGCAACAACTCCGCTAACCACAACAATCGGTGTAAAAGGCGAAAAAAATTTGACCATTGAATTAAAGTCAAAACCTTAAAACGGATGTTCCATTTTTTCATGTCAAGAATTTTTTTAGCTGCACTTTTGGAATTTATAACGTTACGTTTAATCAATTAAGTGTTTTGTTAAAACAAGACTTGTTGTAACATTTTAATGGAATTTTTGATAATATATCAGTGGAATTTTTGTTTTGTGATCACTCTCACAGGGTAAACCCCGTCGTTAACGGTGGGGCTTGCCCCGCCATGATCTTTTTCCTACGCCCTGAAATGGCAATTTATTTAGTTGAGAGTTGAGAGTTGATAGTTGATAGTTGATAGTGGAGAGTGTCGCAAGCGGATTACTACCCAAACGGCAATAACTCCGCATGCGACACTATCCACTCTCCACTCCCAACTCTCAACTACTCTCCACCCCTAGCGGGGTTAGCGGGGTTAAGAGTGAAAAACAATAATTCCACTGATAGATTACGAAATATTGAATTTTATTGCTGTTGATGGTAAAATTCTTAATTGGTATTTCGTAATATATCCGTGAAATTTTTGTTTTTTGCTCTTAACCCCGCTAGGGGGGTGAAATGCATAACCGGCGGTGAAGCGAAGCGCAACCGCCGGAGCAGGAACTCTCCTATTTTCCAAAGCCCTGCAAGGGCGAGATAATAGTTAATAGTTAATAGTGAATAGTTAATAGTGTCGCATGCGGAGTTATTACCTAAACGGCAATAATTCCGCTTGCGAACTATTAACTATTATCTCGCCCTTGCAGGGCTTTGGAAAATAGGAGAGATTAAGGAAAGACCACGAAAATAAGACCAAAAAAATTATGCCACTGATATATTACGTTATTTCTAAAATTGAGATATACTCCATACATTTTATGATTATTATGATGAAAACATTTTTTTCCGCTGTTGTTTTTTTGGAGGTGTTTTTTCTTGGTGTTTT
>JAITIZ010000560.1 GCA_031279215.1 Planctomycetaceae bacterium | reverse complement strand
TTTTAATTTATTTTTTGTTGAAATATGTTACCGTTTATTCCTGTATTTCGGTTAAAATATTTCGTAACATTTCGCCCCAACGGGGCAACCGGCATTAGCGTAGGGCAACGCCCTACGTAACCAATATAAAACACCAAACCCCTGTAAGGGCAGAATAATAGTGGAGAGTGGAAAGTTGGGAGTGGAGAGTGTCGCAAGCGGATTACTAACAAAACGGTAATCATTCCGCATGCGACACTATCCACTCTCAACTACAGTATGTTGCCCTTGCAGGGCGAAATGCTTGTTGGTTATTTGAACCCTGCCCGTTGGGTAGGGCTGGCTTATATTGCCCTTTCAGGGCGTAGGAAAAAGATCATGGCGGGGCAAGCCCCGCCGTTAACGACGGGGTTTACCCCGTGAGTGTGATCACAAAATAAAAATTCCACTGATATATTACCTTTTACTAATAATTGATTCCACTTTCTTCCGTCCTGTAAGAGCAACTACTGAATAGTTACAAAGTAACCAATGTTACAACTCATAAACAAAAAATACGTAACTAAAAACATCAATCGAATGACCGCATGAAGTATAATAAAATAGACTGTTACAATTTTCAGTTGTAACCATAATTTCCGAATAACCGGTTAAGCCGAAATACGAATAGATTCTTGATTGACTTCGATAACCGTTCCGGTAATTGAAGCGTGAATATCCGCTCCAAGAGCAGGTTTGCCATCAGTAATAGGACGTTCTGCAACAGATTGCCCTGTTTGAACGGTATCACCGGAACGAACAACTGGAATACACGGTACTCCAATATGTTGCCGAAGCGGAAGAGTAACACTTTGTACTTCTAATAAACGATCTTCGAGCGGTGCTTTGTTCGGATAACCGGCAAGACCAATTTTTTGGATCAACCGTGTTGTTGGTGTTTTTCGGTTTATCATTTGTTGTTGCGCTCTTTCCGGTCGGAACGGCGGATTTTCCCAACGTTGTTTGTTTGTCAAAAGCCGGCGTTTATTTTCCGCACAAACATTTTTCGGATCAAGCCCTTCTGGACAAGAACAATAAGAACAAAGATTACATTCACAACAAAATATTGTACCGGGAACATCGGATTGAGCGGAAATATTGAATCCAAGACTTCGCATCGCACGATGCGGCTCAATCGGATGACCAAGCAAATTTCGCGGGCAAAGTTCCGTACAAAACGAACATTGATCACATGCACTGCGGCCAACACGAACAGTTTTCTTCCAATCCCACCGCTTTCGCTGAACAACAAAATGATCCTGCGGCAAAACAATAATTCCGCCGGTTGTTTTTGTAACAGGTTTTGACAAATCATTTTCAATATATCCCATCATGGCTCCGCCAACAACAAATGCAGGATCGGCAATTGTTACTCCGCCGGCCGCTTTGATACAATCATTTAAGGAAGTACCAAGCGGCACCCGAAGTGTAACGGAATGTTCAACAGCACCGGCAATTGAAATAAATTTTTCCGTTACAGGTTTTGTCGGGACGGCAGCGAGATTACACGCCGTTTCCACATTCATCACCACAACACCAACCGATAACGGAATTCCGCCAGGAGGAATCACCCTGCCAAGAGATTCATAAACCAAAATAAATTCATCACCCGACGGATACACATCATCAAGCGGAGCAATAGTCATACCCGTAACAAGTTTCGGAGAAAGCACTTCAATAACAGGAATGTATTTCTTTTTAATCCCAACAACACCATGAGTTGCACCCGCTAATTGCATTGCCCTCGCAAGACCCTCAACAAGGATTTCCGTTTGATGAAGAATCAACTCCTTGTCTTTATGCAGCAACGGTTCACATTCAGCAGCGTTAATAACAACAGTATCCGCCTTACCGGATAATTTAACATGAGTCGGAAATCCCGCTCCGCCAGCCCCAACAACTCCCGCAGCAGCAATCTGTTCTATAGTAATCATTTTTTTATTGAGTTTCAAATAAATATTCTACTGAATTAAGTACAAAAAAACAAATAACGGCAGGACAAAGAATTGTTACGAATAATTATCTCAATTCCCAATTCTCAACTTTCAAAGACCAAGCGATTGAATAAACGATGCAGTAATATCTTGAAAACCGAAAACGCCTTCCAAATATTCACCTTGGTCGAATGTTGCAAATCGAACAGCAGGAATTTCCTCTCCATCTAAAATCACATTGAAATAAGACGATTGTAAAAGAAGTGATCGTTTGGTTGATTTTTCGGAAGGACGGTTCAAATACCGAATTTTATAAGGAAATCCGTCATTACGACCAATCCAAATTTCAACGTCGGAAGGAAAATTAGGCGGATATTTTTTTTTCTTGTCCAATCCGCCGAACTGTCCAATTAAACTGTCAAAATAATTGGGACGTACAACTCCAGTAATTTTCCAAACAACAATCGAACTGTCTTCTTCGAGTGTTTCAGGCAGAGCCGGTACGATAAATTCGTAAAACCGGTCGATTTGCCGTAATTGTCCCGCTAAACCGCCTAAATTACGGACCTCACTGATTTGAGTAAAACGCGGTTCTTTTTTTGATCGTTTAATGGCGTTTTCTACGGGAGAGATTTTAATGATATTAAATGTTTTTTCGCCCTCTATTGAGAGATATTGCCAAATTTGATTTTGTTCCCGATCTTCCGAAAGATGACACACAACAGTCATACGATTAGGTTCTGAACCGGGAGCGGTTGGAACATTAGTAAGAAAATTAATGTCCAACCGATACATCGACCGTAAAAATTCACCGGCCAATGGTTTAGGGATTGCCTGTTCTTCGTAACGTCCGCGAGCAGAATACTCATTACCGTCAACATAAACATTCATCCGAATATCACTTTCAATCGTTTTAATCGATAAAATCCGGTCAATTGATTGTTTTAAGTATTTTTCCCCCCGATTCGCTGTTGTATCATCTTTGGCAAAAAGAGGCAAAAACGCTGTTTGGTTAAAATAAACAGATAAAACCAAAAAAATAAAATAAACAATATAGAAAGATTTTTTATCTTTTTTTTGGCAGGGAATAGTAATTCTGAGGAAATTGCAAAAGTATTGCATGGTAACTAACCGAAGATTAAGGATTAGAAGACCAATTGTTTTTCTTCAATGGTCAAAACATGGAGTGACCTGAAGAGGACGGACGGAATTGTATGAAAAAAAGAATTTCTTGTCCAGTGCAATTGTGCCTTCCGACAAATAAATCTTTAAAGACTTATCGTCAAAAAATCCGCATTTGTTGTAACAGTTACCAAACGGACAATTGCACCATTTCGTAAAAGGGGAGGAAACCTGATGCGATGTAGTTTTTCCTATTTAGCACTTCTTGTGGTTTTGGCAGGATGCCAAGGTCCCGTTTTGACCGGCGGTTTTAATCAATCGCCTTATAGAGCGTATGGAGTGGACGGTCCTGGCCCCGGAGTGGTACCGGAATCGTATCAACCCATTTCATTACCGGCTCCTACCGGACAAGGAATACCCGGATTACCCGGAGTTGCTCAACAACCGGAAATTCCTCTTGCGGTTACAGCACCAACACAAACGAAATATGGATGTCCGCTTTTCCAATGTGTGGAACAACCAGAAATTCCTCTTGTGCCAATGCCTCAATTGGTTCCGTATCAACAACACGTTTCACAAATTAATTTTATCGGTCTGGAATCATTGACGATTAACTGGGACGACAAAATCCCCGGTACTTTCGACTCCGAACCCCGCGTCTGTCCAGCAACTCACGATTTCGGTCAAGGAGCAGCTTATCGTTTAAAATTATCAAATATTCCGGGACGGCAGGGAAAAGAACTTTATCCAACACTCGAAATTGCGCCGACAATGGCTCGAACTCAAGCGTTTTTGGCTCATAATTCGATTCCAATTGAGTTCACCGATAACGATTTTGATCAAGTGTTTTCCGGTAACTTTATTACAAAAGTTGTTTATTTGCCCAATCCTGAATATCAGGGATTGGCAATGGCAGGTGTGGGGACATTGGTCAATACGCAACTGGAACCCGGAGTTGATCCGATTGTTGAAGCAAGTAATCGCGGAGCGATTTTAGCAATTATTCGGATGGGCAACAAAGATTTAAGTGGTACAGTTGCGGAAAAACAGCGTCTGGCAACAATGATTCCGAATTTTGTTACGGGTTTACCGGTACAAGGCGGTTATCCGATTAACGGTTCCTCGATTCCGCAAAACACAATTTCCGGTGTTAATATTCCGTCTTACGGAACTCCGATGACCAAAACATCGACAGGAATTCCGGGACCGCCGCAACTTCCGCAAGGAGCCCATTCGCCCAACCGTTATCCAATTGTTCGTGCCGAACCAATTCCCGCCGCTCCGCGACCAGTGCTGATGCCGCAACCAGTACTGGTGCCGCAACCAATTCCAGTAAGTCCAATTGGAGTTGATCCGCAAAATGTTCTTGTTCACCCGCATTACACATCGCAGTTGCAACAACAGTTAGCGGCTCAAACACAACAGCAGCAACCGCAACCGCAACCCGTTGCACCGGTCGAGTCACAACCACAACCGCAAAATCCGACGTTGGCTCCGTAACAGTATTGTTATAATAGCAATACAAATAATAGAGTAATAAGAGTAATAGTAATAACCGTCTGTTAATCGTTGTCCGTTGGTTGTCATTGAATCTTGAACTGACAAACAACGGACTGCTTTTTTTACTGTTATGATGAAGGTATTTTATACGATTACTGTGTTTCTTTTTGTAACGGTGTTATACGCACAGATTCCTGTTGCGCCTTCAGGGAATCCGGCAGGTTATCCCTACACGCCGGTTTCACAATATTATTCGCAATATTTTCAACCCGTCAAAATCAATGCGCCTGAAGGAACAAAAATTGCTCTCGCCATTGACGATCAATTTGTTCAACGTCAAGCAACACCCTATGCGGTCGGACTAATTATCGGCAATGATTATCGGTTACGAATAACAGATATTCCGTTTCAACCCGGTCGCGAAGTTTTTCCCACTGTCAAAATTATTGCCCGAACTTATCCGCCGCAAGGATTAGAGTTGGAATTTCCGATTCGGATTGATATTACTCAGGAAGACCTTGAATTGGCGTTGGACGGAAAATTCGTAACACGTGTTATTTATCTTGAAAATCCTCAAACCGCAATGCCGGTTCGCAGTGATCTTGGTACGCAAATTTCAACAGATGTTTCCGGCGGAGTTAATCCGGTTACCGCCGCCGCAACCATGGGACAACCGGTTGCGATTGTCCGAATCGGCGGACGGATTCCCAACACGCTTGGTGTTACCGATCCCGCATTTTTTCACGGTTCACCGTCATGGATCGCCTTCGAGAAAACTCCGTCAAACCGTTACGAAATGACCCGCTACCAAAATACGCCGCGCCAAAAAATTCCCGTTGCCGGCGGAAAATCAATAATACCCTTACGGTAAGAAAGAAGATTACGAGTAGGAGTATATACTCATCACACTTTTAAAATTCTGTTTTTTAAACAGGATTGTCAAAATGTTATTTTACAGGAAATCTTAAAATCAATATACACATTGCACTTTAAATTTCGGTTTTCGTTTCAGATACAATTATAAAATATGCCGGATTTTTAAGGATAAAATACATGTCGTGTATTCCTGAAAAACCGAATTTTCAAATGCAATGTGTATAATATCCCTAAAAGTTTATCTGATTTTAAAATACCAATTCAATGTAGTTATAACTTAATAAGACATCATACCATGAAATTATATGCCTACACACTTCCAACTGTTACCGAAAAAAATGGTTGGTTGAAAATCGGACAAACCACCGGTTCTGTCGAAGATCGCATCAAAGCCCAATTAAGTCAAGCCCATTTAAAATATGAAATCGTTTGGCAAGGTAATGGGCTTATCGGGAAACGTGAAATCACCGACAAAGAAATTCACCGTTGCCTGATTAGTAAAGGATTTGAACAAGATGATAATTCTGAATGGTTTAAATGTTTTCCTGAAGATGTTGAAGCAACACTTGAAGCCCTTAAAGAACAATACCGCAAAGAAGATAAACGAGAGAAACTTTCAGAGAAGTTTTACGAAGAACTCCGCAATTGGTATTATTGGGCAAACGCTGAACTAAAACAAGGTGTTTTGACACGAAAACCCGACCCTGACTATACCATCCGTATCATTATTCGATTGTTGTTTGTATTTTTTCTCAAAGAGAAGGAACTTATTCCTGAAATATTATTTGATAAAAAAAAGTTTGATAAAGAACTCAAAAAAAACGAACACTGGTATTACAAAGCAATTCTCCGTAATCTTTTCTTTCATAGTCTTAATACTCCCATGAATAACCGAGATAAATTGGAAAACTCTAAACTGCTTCAAAAATACAATGTCATCAAAAAACAGTTACACAAAAACATTCCGTTTCTCAATGGTGGTATTTTTAATGAACATGACGGCGATGATTTTGCGTTAAGTAATATTTATTTCTTTTTAGATAGTTATTGGACAGTGGCAATACCAGAACTTGGCGGATACTATCCTGTTCGTGGAATTATTGAAATTCTTTCGCAGTATAATTATACATTAGATGAAACAAATAACAGTGAATGTATTGATCCGGAATTTATCGGCAAAGTATTTGAGAGTCTGTTAGCGTGTATCGATGCCGATACTAAAGAAACACGACGTAAAATCACCGGCAGTTACTATACACCAAGAGAAATCGTTAATTATATGGTCAATGAAGCATTAAATACTTATTTAAAAACAGCATCAACAACAAACGATGAAAACACTTTACTTCGTTGTACAGTATTTGACCCTGCCTGTGGAAGCGGAACTTTCCCATGTACCGTAATGAATGAAATCATGCGGCGTCTTGATTTTAAAAAAACATTATCACAATCAGAACGGTACAAAAAAAAGTTAGAGATTTTGCGCAATGTTATTTATGGAGTTGACATTCAGCCGATGACGGTACAGATTACAATTCTACGGCTGTTTCTTTCATTAATACAAGAAATCAAACCAACAAAAAATGTAAAAGAAAATTTTGGTATTGAACCATTGCCCAATCTTGACTATAAATTTGTAACATCTGATGTACTACTTGGAATTGACAAATATGATTTGTTTTTCAATGAACATTTAAACGAATTTAATCAAATACTTGACCTAAAACAGGAATTTTTTAGAGAGAATAACGTTACAGCAAAAGAAAAATTAAAAAACCGTATTAAAAAAGCGGAAAATGAAATTGCCCGAAAAAGTAAACACAAAGGAATTATCGCGCTATGTCAGTGGAATCACTCCGATACAATACCCTCATCAGTTTTCGATCCGCAATGGATGTTCGGTGTTAAACTGTTTGATATTATAATCGGTAATCCGCCGTATAATGTTATCGAATCCAAAGACAAGAAGAAGGAAAAATATGAAAAAAAGTACACTGAATTAAAAAGTGGTCGAATGAACATTTATCAACTGTTTTTCGGCAGGGCAGCAGAATTACTGTCGCAAAAAGGGAGAGTCGCATTTATACATCCCAAAACATTATTAACTGATAAGTATCTCTCGGCAACACGAAAATTTCTCTTAAAAAAATTTCCATCTTTTAATATTATTAATATCAAAACAAGGAAAACGACTTTTAGTAATGTAATTCAATCTGTAATTATTTCACAGTGGAATAAAGAAGATAAAACACAAGATTGCCAAATTAGTGAAATTGCTACGAAATATGATTTTGAAAAACTGCAATACCTCGTCAAATCAAAAGATGATATTGTGACCAAAGAAGGAACATTATTAATATGTCCCCAAAACGAATTTTATACTATTGAAAAAAAGATTCGTAGTGTTCCGCATTTCTTTTTACAGTTTGTAACTGGTAGCATCGAGTGGAACAAAATTAAAAAATACTTTTCCGGTCAACCCCAAATAGATTTTAAACGGCTCATTTACGGTGAAAACATCCAACGGTTTTGTTTTGCCCCATCTGATAAACGAATTAAAACATCGTTTATTAGTAGTGAAATAAAAACTCCAGAACTCCAACAATTAGCGATTTTAACACAACGGACAACTGCTGTTGAGCAGCCCTATCGGATTATTGCGACGATTATCGATCCGTCCGAATTTGACACGCCGATAGTTACGGAAAATCATACTAATGTTTTTTTGTGCCGAGATAGAAATACTGCATGTTTTATACTAGGTATTCTCAATTCTCGGTTAATGGATTTATTTTTTCGATTCCATAACAGCAATACACAAGTTTCGTCTGGCGAATTAAATCGACTACCGATTATCAAATTGCCGCAGGAAAAACAGAAAACACTAATCAAGTTAGTAGAACAACGATTAAACGGCAATATAAATGTTGAAGCAAAAATCAACAAACTCGTCTATAAACTCTATGGTTTAACAAATGAAGAACAAGCACTTATCGAAAATTATGTTTCAGATTATTAAAGAGAGATAGAATTACTGTGATTATAATCGAGATTATAATCGAAAAAATAAACTATAAAATACTTTAAGACGAAATTGAATCACTAAAATATAAAACGATAATATTTGTAATTATTCAGTGGAATTTTTGTTTTGTGATCGCGCTCACGATTTTTTTTCCTACGCCCTGAAAGGGCAACATACTCAAATACATTTTTAAACTCAAATAAAAATTCCACTGATATATGACAAGTATTGAGGGTATAGTTTATGGACAATAATACTATTATCAATTTTATCGAAAATTCAAGCCGGGATTCTTTGGCAAAAATAGTGTCAATCATTTTTAAAAGAGTTTTTGATTATCAAAATGCCAATACAGATCGAGTTGGAGACAGCGGAAGAGATGTTTTATTGTTTACACGATCAGGACATTTGCAATCTGATACAACAATTGGACAAATATAAATGTTTCGGTAAATATATCAATAAATGTGTTCATAAATACGGGTTAAACTTATGCGGATTCAAATTATTTCAATTATTTTGGTATTTTTGTGCGGTTCCTCTGTTTTTGGGCAGATGAATGTGTTGACGGTTGATCCTGCGTTGGCGGAACAGGGAATTAAAATTGTTACGGAGCGGCAGGAATTGCAAGGGATTCCTGATCCGAATATTAATCCGAAAATCAATCCGGCTCTCGGATTGAAGCAACCAACCGAATATCTTGCCGACGGCGGAGATGGAATTGCTAAAACACATATCGAAGACGATTGGACAGTTCGTAATCTTGAAACCGAAGATACTGTTGCGCATTTTGACACGCTGGATGGTCGGACATTGGTAGAACCGTCAAACCGTGTTTTGCTTTACGCTCCTCGTTTTGGTGCTGTACGAAAAATCGAAGGAGTTCTCAATGATACTCAAATTACCGCATTATCCCGAACAGATGCTCAATACTCGTTGAATATTGATCGCGGTAAAGAACAACTCGGTTATACAACTCAAGAAACCCAATCCGGTTACGCCCGAACACGTACACAATTAAGCGGCGTCGGGGGATTGAAGAAAAGCACCGGAGCAGCTACAATACAAGGACTCGGTGCGTATAGTAATTTTGAGTCGGCAATGTATTATTCAAATTTATTGAGACAACAATTTATCGGATTAGCAGAATTAACGTATCTTACAACAGGAAGAGCATTCGCCAGAGCATGGCAGGGAAGCGAAGGTATTAAAGTTCAAATGAATATTCTGGCACCAATGGAAGCAACCAGCGAAGAAGGCGCCGAAAGTTTTTTCCAAATCGAAGAAGATAAATCAGAAACTTCAAAACTCAGATTAATCAAAACCGCATCAACAAAATCTGCACAACCCGGTGAGATTGTTGAATTTACACTTCGGTTTGATAATGTCGGTACACAAATAATCGGGAATGTAACTATTCTGGACAATTTGACAACACGGCTTGAATTTTTGCCGGGAACAGCGTTATCGTCACTGAAATCCGGTTTTGTTGTTCAACCTAATGACAGCGGTTCGTTTACTCTTCGTTTTGAAATTACCGATCCGCTCAAACCCGGTGAATTCGGTGTTGTCCAATTCCAATGCCGTGTACGATAACTATTGTAATACTCGCATTAAGACTTGTTAAAACACGTTAAGATAAGCGGTGTTTCGGCAAAACACTGCCTACCTCTTACAGAAATTGTAATATAATAAGACACCAATCAAATAAATGCAAGAAGTATAATTACCTTATTCATCAAATTTTTGCGACATTGTGTTTCTTAACTGAAAAAAATATTACGGAATTTCAATTAAACCGAGACGCTGCTAAATAGATACAAAAATAATAATTATTCCCGCAAAAAAAATTTTTAATTTCTACCAAATAGAATTTATGATTAAAAAATATTTGTTTTATTTATTTCGATGGCAGCTGTCAACTCCGATTTTAGCTCTTGTTTTATGGGCATTACGCGGTTATAACGACTGGGTTGTTACAATTGTTGCCAATTTATTGGGCGGTTTGATTTTCTTTTGGGTTGATCGTCTTATATTCAAGGTCGAATACAGAAATCCTTTGTGGGAAATCAAAGATGATATTATTTGTGTCAACTGCGGGAGAATCTGTAAAGGATACCGTTTGGTAAAAACCTCAAACTATGACCGCCTCAATGATCAACATCCAGAATTTCGTTGTGAAAAATGTTCCGAAGAAAAAATTAAACAGTTAAATAACCGCGGCGTAATCGTGTAAATAATACTTTTTACATTCATCAATTTAATTTTTCAACCGCCCTAAATTTTCAAATCAAACCTAATTTAAGAACTGCTTGTGAACCAAAAGAATTTTCCAGAAATAATTGTTGAAACGATTTTGTCTATTCCTTTTCAGGAAAACGGATATTTAATTTATCGGGTTGGCAATCAGGATTGTTTCCTTGTTGATCCTGGTTTTGAACCGGAGAAAATTATTGAACGTATTCAAAGCAAGGGGCTTAATCCGGTTGCTATTCTTGTTACGCATGGTCATGCCGATCATATTGCCGGAATTGACGCGATAAGAGTTGTTTGGAAAAACTGTAAAATTTATATTGGTGAAGAAGAAAAAGAAAAATTGATTGATGCGGAACAAAATCTCTCTGCGCCTTTTGGTTTTGCGATAACTGTTGCGCCGGCGGACGTATTGCTTTGCGGCGGTGATAAACTGGATTTAGCCGGAATTTCGATTGAAGTACGGCATGTTCCGGGGCACAGCAAAGGACATTTGGTTTATCTTCTTCAGGCAAATTCCGAACCAATTCTTTTTACGGGTGATGTTATTTTCAAACAAAGTATTGGCCGAAATGATTTTCCTGACGGCAATCCGGCAATTCAAATTGAAGCAATTCGTACACAAATTCTTTCGTTACCGGACGAAACAATTATTTACGCCGGTCATGGTCAAACAACTACTGTCGGAGCAGAACGACAAACAAATCCCTATTTATAAATTGAACAAAAATAAATTGGTCAATCTAAAATAAACAAGAGCATTGCTGCTGAATAGATATAAGATTACATTATTTGAAATATTACTATTATTTTCGTTCTGTATTTTATGACATGGCGAACTCCAGACGAATCGGCATTATTAACAGTGAGCCGTACCGCAATGAATGACGAATTTGAAGTGATGTTTCCGCGTTTGGATTTTCCGCAAGGAACCAAAGCGGCTCTTGATGCACTTGATGAAGTAGAACGTCTTGAACAGATTTTATCTGTATTCCGTTTTGACAGTCGAGTTCAGTATATTAATCTAACCGCTCATGAAATTCCGGTTCGGCTTGATGAAGAATTGTTTGGTCTAATTCATCTTTGCATAAAATTTGCTGAAATAACAGATGGTGCAGTAGATATTACAAGCACTCCGCTTTGGAAAATATGGGGCTTTGCTAAACGTAAAGGTAAAATTCCAAACGTTTCGGAAATTGAAACAGCATTGGTCAATGTGAATTACCGGTTGCTCGAACTCAATCCCGAAACAAAAACAATTCGATTTAGAAAAAAAGGTATTGAATTGAATTTTGGTTGTGTCGGCAAGGGTTTTGCGTTGGATATTGCTGCACGGAAACTTTTGGAACAACAGGTTGATCGTTTTTTGTTTCAGGGCGGTTTGAGCAGTGTGTTGGCAGTTGGTTCCGGTTGGAAGATGGGGGTTGCTCATCCGATGCGTCCGGGGAAACGGTTGGCGGAGTTGGTGTTGAATAATGAAGCGGTTGCGACTTCCGGTTCACAAAAGCAGTTTTTCCGTTACAAAGGGCGGTATTACTCTCATTTGATCGATCCGCGTACCGGGCAACCGGCGGAAGGGGTTCTTTCTGTTACCGTGCTTGCCCCCACCGGAACACAGGCAGAACTCCTCTCTACCGCTTTTTTCATACTCGGCGCAGAACAAACAGAAGAATATTGTAAAAAAAATCCCGAAATCACCGCACTGATGACAATTCCTACACAAAAAAATGCCGGATTCGAAATTCGGTTGTTCGGCGACAACAATGAAAAAATCCGTTTCATTGAGGACAATAATATTCCCAACATTTCCGCTGAATAATTGTAATTATTCGATGGTGATCCTATTGTTTATCACCAGGAAAACACTTGTACAATAGGCAACTCTTCAGCAAACACCAATATTGCTGTAATTGTTTTTTTTCTGTACTTTTATTGTTATGGCGATGTTCTCGGAAATTTGACTGAAATACCGAAAAAATAAGATTACAGCGGTATTCGTTTATAATCAGCACTTTAAGATTGATTCATGAAAAAAATTGCTCTTCTTTTTTCGCATTTTCCGAAACATCTATGCGGTCGGGATTTACCATTGTTGCGATTGAAAGCGGCTGTTTCTTTTTTAAAATCACAAGATGTTACGGTGATTACTTCTGCTGGGCAAACGCATTGGGATTGTATTTTAACGGCATTGTTGGAACACCATATTCCTGTTCATCCGGTAATCGTCAAGCCGATGACGGTTGAGGAAATTTCAGAACAATTTTCGTGCTGTTTTGAATCTTATACAATTGTAGAATCATGGGAACAGCGCGACCAATTCCTTTGTTTCAACACGGATTATGTTTATCCGTTATGGTTGCGGAAAAATGGTCATCTTGCTCAAATAATTGCGTTGTTGCCGGCGGAACGGATTGATTTTTGTTTTGATTGTTCTTCGTATCGTTTTTCCGGTTCTGCACTCAAATATGTGTTGCATGAACCTTCTGAGGAATTACGTTCTTTGCCGGATAATTATCTTTGGCATTGGACACGCGGCAAAAACGGAATTTGGGAAGGCGAAACCCGGCGTGAGTTTTGCAACGATTTACTTTCTTCCCAATCCGCACCCCGTAACGCATTCGCAACTTTATACCGTATTTTAAAGGAACAAAAACTCCGCGCCGGTTGTCAACATATTGCGGGGAATATTCCCGTAACTTCGTTTACGGAAAATCATCCGGGTTATTCCCGTTTATTGTTTACGTGGCGGCGTGATTTGCAACGAATGAATTTTGAACCTTATGGGATTGGTATTCCGCGAACAATTGCCTGCTTGAAGGGTGCCGGACCGCTCAAATACGGGACAACACCCAATTGGGATACCATGAAATCAGAAAATCAATGGAAAAATGAACTCGAATGGAGAATAAAAGGCGATTTTTTATTAGATGATGAATGTAGAAAAAAGATGATTGTTGTTGTTCGGACAACACAAGAAATAGAACTTATTCATACTGTTTTTTCGGGACGTGTTGTTGCTTATGAAGAATAAGGCAATTAAAGGGAATTTCTACAAACCAAGTTGACGGCGGAGTTTACTCTGTATTTTGTGCCGAACATTCAACAAGGCGGGGCAAGCCCGCACCGTTAACGCTCAGTAAATTTTGAGTTTTTAGAAGTTCCCATAAGTAAATTCTCCTATTTGTTAAAGGTTCAATTTTGTGGTAACACCAACTTTTGTAACTGTCTGTTTTGACATTTTTGTTTTAATTTTTTTTAACACGAAACACACAAAATGACACGAAATATACGAAAGTTTTT
>JAITIZ010000329.1 GCA_031279215.1 Planctomycetaceae bacterium | reverse complement strand
TTCGCCGGTGCAATCCTTGAACTCTACGCCTTCGACGCTTACGGTAACGCAATTGGCTTTGACCCATCTGTTGCGTTAACTGAATTCTTGTACAGCGGCGAACAATTCGATTCAAAAATTGGGCAACAGTATTTACGGCAACGATATTATGATCCTGTTACTGGAAGGTTCAATAGACTTGATCCGTTCTTTGGGAATCTGAATGACCCGCAATCATTGCATAAATATCTTTATTGCCATGCGGATTCTATAAATGGGATTGATCCTAATGGTGAATCTTTATTTTCTATATTCACAAAAGTAGTTCGATTATTAGCAGGAATTACACTAAAATCTGCGGCAATTACAATGTCAGCTATCGTAGGAGGTGGATTACTGATTGGGTCAGGTCTAGTTCCTCTTATCTCACTACCAATTAATCGTTACTTTTTTAATCGAGATTCTTATACAGGAAAAGGAGGAATGGATATCACAAACCACCTTGCTACAGTAAGAGATAAATTTAAGATCGAATGGAATAAAAAAAACACCAGACCAGCGAAAAGCGATTATACAATCGGGTAGTACTTTTTGGACGAATGACGTTGGTGATCAGGGTACTTTTTTGGCACATTTTTTGTTTATGCACGCATGGGACATCAATGAACTGGCATGGGAGAAGGGAAAGTTTACAAATGATAACTCCAGTGAATATTGTAAAAATACTGTCACCATAGGTGGCAAGGTTTATTTTCCTGAAGAAGTAAATTATTTTCTTCTTGGTGTTGCCTATCGTAATGCGTATGAAACGATCAGTAAAGACAAATACGCTAAAGAAAAACTTTGGAATATTGTTATGCCATATCGCTGGATGTACGCTCCATACGAAACCGGTACAGGAAGCGCAAAAGCTCGTTTAGCGTGGGCTGAAGCGGGATGGGATGCTGGATGGGATAAGGGAACTCCGATTATTTATCCAGACCAATGGTCATTGCCAAAGTGTGAAGCGAACGCAACAATCTATCCTGGTACTTTAGATGTACATTTTGGTAATAATTTTTTGACATACAAACCACCAAAAGAACAGGATTTGATTACATTTACGGCAGGTTCACAACCCCCACAATAATCAATAAATTTATGTTTCATAAAATTGTCAAAATTGGGTGTTTTGCATGTTTGATATTGTCTGTAATCGCCATAATACTACTAATTCTAGTATTTACATTGCCACGATTTGTCAAACCAATGCGAACAGTTTTTGCAGAACGCTATGTAGCAAATGATCGTGGATTTTATAAATGGAGTTCTATAAAAGAATACTCAGATTTAGATGGAAATATTTTTTATATTGACCCTGAATACAATATTATTCTGATCATAAGTAAACAATATATTGCGTGTAATTTTTCAAATAAAGATGATTTATATATTAATTTTATAAAAATTTCAGCTACAATAATAAATAATGAAAAAAATAAATGTATTAATATCTCATTTGAAAAAGATTTGATAATCGTGCTGGAAGAAAAACATTGTATTGTTTATAAATTGCTCCCATCTCTTGCTAAAAAGACAAAACAGCAAATTGACAAAATAGACTATAATTTAAAAAATATTTGTGAACTTATGGATCAAAATATAAATAAAGGAAATTTATATTATTATAATTCTAATGCCCCAGTAGTAAATTTGCATATAAGTAAAGAAGATAGAGAAAGAAAGTAACTAGTCCTTAAACAAGCGAGGAAATGTTGCAAATATTCATTTCATGCTTGAATTTTAGGGATTTACGCAATTTTGGGTTTTCATCCGGATTTACTTTTCGTTCATTTATTAACAAACGTAAACTTTGTACAAAAAAATAATTGCACGATTATTTTTTTTGTATTTCACATGTGTAACACACGACAGGATAATTATTTCAAATACATGTCAAACACATGAATTTCAGCATTCAAGGATTTTTGTATTTTTTATCTTTTACCTAAAATTACTTTTTTGTTCTTTTATTGATAACTGTAATTTATTTGTAAAAAATATTGTTACATATCGATTTTTCGCAACTTCGCTTGTTTAAGGACTAGATTGATTTTCTACAATGTCTTTTGTTGTAAAAAACATTTAAGAATCTACCAAATTTATGGAAGACAATCCTTTGAAAATTAAATGTTATGGCAAAAAGCGAACTTTTGATTCACTTAAAAATAATTTCGTAGTAATTGTTCGCCAAAATGGACAAAAGATTCTTAAATATTTTCCACAAAAAGAGAATATATCCTAAATCTATTGAAGTACAAGTAGGGGACTCTAATATTTTTCAATAAATTTAAATTTAGACAATCCTCTTTCAAAATGGGTAGTTTAGATTAATTGGTTGGTTTGTAAATTCTAAATTTTATGAAATACGGAAACGTTAAAGTTCCGATTGAAGCCTACGTCGAAAAAGTATATCAAGGTCTTAACTTTTATTCACTAGGAATAAACTAGTAGTGGAGAGTTGATAGTTGATAGTGGAGAGTAGAAAGTGTCGCAAGTGGAGTGATTCTGTAATGATAATAATTCGCTTGCGTAACTATTAACTATTCACTCATAACTATTAACTAAATAAACATGAGTAAGAATGAATTTCAACATGTTCGTAGTGGTGAACCGTTGGTGATTTCGGCTGGTGCGTTTAACGCGATGCTTGATGCGGCTCAAGCGCACAGAAATCGTAAAATAACACTTGCACCGCATGGAAACGGTTTTGATTCGTTGTTCATTCATGTGGTGAATGAAACCGGTCAAACCCTTCAACGCTTTGATGTGGTAGGCTTGAATGAACCGCTTGAAACAAAAAATGTCGATATATTTTGTAATCATATTGTTTTCAAAGGAATTAAACCGCAGAAAAAACACAGGGGAAAATTTGCCGTCCTTCAGCAAGATGCCGAACCGAATATGGTTGTTCGTGCCTGTGTTTACGGTGCAACGATTGCCAAAATTAAAGTTTCGTCTGATTCTGAAAACGAAAATTCCGAATTAAAATATTGTGACATCAAAGAGAGAGAGACAGGGTATCTTGTTTCCGGCGGACAGACGGAAGTGTTGTGGATTGATTCGTCAACAGAAAACCGTTGGGCGATTATTCGTATCGGGAGCGGACGGTCAACGTTGTTTCCCGTCAAACTTGAAAAGACGGGCGGTGAAAATGGCGATGCCGAACAAGCCGCATCATGGACTTATAAAGTTACAGACGCATTAACGGACGAAAAACTAGAAGAAGAGGTTGATCCGACGGCATCACCGCATCAGTGGAAACGTCCGACTATCGGGGCAATGACTGCCGCGACCTTCGGATATGCTCATTACGATAACGATAATGAAATTGTTCTCGGATGGATTAACGAAACTATCGAACTCGAAAAATGTTACGAGGAGGAGGAAGACGAATCATGAATACGGCGGGAAAAATTGTAATCAAAAAAGAAAAGACAAAAATCTTAAAAAACGGTAAACTTGCCGTCTATAACAATAAAGGACATTGTTACGAATGCTGTCAATGCTGTAAACCAAAAACGATAGCAACGTTTACTGTTCCGCAAAATGAAAATACCAATCGGGTCTGGGATTTGACGCCTTATCAAGGCGACGGTATTGTTGCCCAAGATTGTCCGGGACAATACTGGCGTTTACGTAATAATTATATGGGTTATGTCCCGGAACGAAAAGGTTGTGTTGACGAAAACGGAAAAATTCCCTCAATTTTGAATTTTCCCCAAAATTCTGAAAGGGGTAACTTGATAAATTTTATAGTTGTTGGTAAATTGACCGAAATATTGTTCAGCAAGGTTCCTACTGTGTGATTGTTCCGAAAACATCCTGAAGAAAACCGTTATATTTACTATTCGCCGTCAATTCCGCTAGGAAAACTGGGTATTCAAATTATTGGAGTTGTATCGGGAATTGCCGGAAAATGGGTGTGGATAATTATCGGGGGCAATGAATTGTATGATCAAAAGGGAAAATATGTTGAATATCCTAATATTCGACCTGTTAAGAGAATAGGAAAAGGAGTTTTTATTTTCTATTTGATATAATGAAGATAAAAACTCAAATGTAAGTAATTTTACAGTGGAATTTATGTTTTTTAGCATAGAAAATTCTGTTGAAATATTACGATATTTATAAAAATTGTTCGGTTTGAAACCTGATCTTTTAAAAGTTCTCTTTAGAACACAACAACACATAACTCCCAATGTCCCAAGAATCCGCACCGTCATTGAATGAAATCTTATTAAGAATGAATAAGATCGAAAAAAAACAAACTTTGCAAGCCTTATTAATTCAGGAATTGCAAGCAAATTCCGTACCGCAACCTAAAACATCGAAAAACAAAAAAACAAAGGAAACAAAACGGATAAATGCTAATGCGCAAGTTATTGCTTTGCTAATGAAATGTTCCGACAAAGTATGGATGTCAGACGAATTAGCGGAAAAAATCGGTTGTACTGGCGCAGCTGTAAGAAAGACACAGGCGTGGAAGGGTTATCAAAAACAAAAAGCTGGAGCCAGACAGCAATGTTCTATCCGTAAAGGATCTAAAGACAAAAACGATAATATTAACGCCGCCACTGAAGACGATGAAATTGATTATTAATTTTATGGAAAAAAATGATAAAAAGTTGCAGAATTTTTCACAGCAAAAAATTTTTTTACCCTTGTTTTTACGCATTCGGATGCATAAAAATTCCCTAAAAAGTTACAAAACCACATTTAATAGAGGGACATTTACGTCTTTAATGAAAACGTAAAATTGTGTTTTAGTAACTTGGTTAACCTAAAAGGTGTAGTAATGAAACGTATTAAGATTTCTACTGTAGTCGCCATTTTTTCAATCTGTTGTTTTTGTCTTTCGCCTACAATTCCTGTTTTGCATGGTGAATTTTATTGTGATAAAGAGTGTGAGTTAGTACGGACACAAACAATAACGTCAGGAGGTTATGATTCAGTGCATAATACGTGTACTAATGAAATAAAACGTTACCCTTATGGTTTTTGTACCAAAGAAGATAAAGGGGGAATGTGTTCAACTTGGGAAACAGTCACTGAGCGAACTTCTTACTATGATTGGACAAAAGAAAACGCTTATTCATCTGTTTCGTGTATATTATGGGTGACAAGTTTCATTGGGAATAATGTTGCCCTTGTAGCAAGTTGTGCGACATGTTATAGTGGTGTAGGTGCTGCTCTCACTCTTGGTACTGCTTGTGTTGGGTGTATAGGCAGCTTAGCTGCTGATGGAGGGTTCCTTCTTGCTTTTGAATCTGCTTGTAAAAAAAACGTTTGTAAATACAAAAATAAGATAGAAGTCACCGATCGTCAAGTAGTGTGTAAATAAGAATTTTAATGTTAAACGTGATATAAGAACAGAATTGTTTACAGAGTTTTGATATTTATGCACGTTAGCTTTGTAAAATGATACAATATTCTATAACAGAGAGAGTTATGACAATAAAAATTGTTTTTCTTATCGTTTTTGTTGCCTACATTTCCTTAAACAGTAATGTGTCGGCAAATGTCGAAGATACGAATGAGAAATTTGTTGTGATTTCCAAGCAAATGGAGGAAAACTTCAAACGTATTATTGACTATAAAACTGCCCAAGTTGTTTATCTTGTACGTGAAAAAAAACCTTATGATCAGAACAAAGCGGATGATACTAATAAATTACTTGATGACCTTGATAAAAAGGAGAGAGAAAGTCGTGAAAATTATATTGCTAAAAATGGCAGAGATAAATTAGTCGATGATGAAACATTTAATAAGCATTTAACAGAATCAAGGTCTCGCTTGTTTGTAACTTTAACGGCATCCGAACGAATTTATCTTACATCTTATTATTACAAAGAAGGAAAGGTACGGAAAGAAGAATTATTATTTAAAGATGTAAGACCACTGACTGAAATTGCGGATTTATTACAAAAAGAACCGGATTTGATCAAAGGGCAGATTAGTTATTCGGTAAATGATGAAACCTACTTGTCTATGTGGGCAACTGGAACGCATCCACTTGATACAAGAATAACGGATCGTCGGGAGTTTACTGCCGCAGTGATTTTAGATCGACTACAATCGGAGGACATGCGAGTAAAATCAGAAATCGGTCTTGTAAGAAAAGATGAACCGGATTCTTTACAATTTCTTAAATTTGGTTCGGATTTTATTTCACCGTCCAATTTTAAGGCTCTGGAGAAAGTTAATAAATTACCGGTTAGCATTTCCGAATCAACAAAAGAGGGAGAAAAAATCGTTCAATGTTTATTCGGCAAAATGGGCAAAAATGAAATTTGCTATGAAATGAATCTTTATTCAGAAAAAAATTATGCTATTCAGTCAATGAAATTATATTACAATAATATCATTTCAATAGATTACGAATTCTTACAGTACTTTGAAGAGCAACATAATTTGTGGATACCGAAGCATATTGTTTTGAAAAATCGTGTCTCAGGTGAAGATGTAGAAAATGCTTTTTTTGAGGTTGAATTTTTGTCTATTGAGCCGCTCAATTTAGGTATTGATCTGGATGATAAATTATTTGAAATTAATCTTACCCAACAAGAAAAAGTGGAATTAGAAAAAACGGACGAAATTGACATAACACGCCGATTTTTTGAAATCCCTGAAGAATTACATCAACAACGAGTTTCTACCGCAAATGATTTTCGATGGCGTGTTGTGTTGATGGTCATTGGAGTTATTTTTATTTTCCTTGCAATATTGTTTCGCCGTATTGGGGCGAAAAAAGATAAGTAACATTAATTTGTATTAAAAATTTTTATTAAAATTAAAAGGAGTCGTTTATGAAAACGTTTATTCGTTTATTTTCATTTGGTAACCGTTATGTATCGGCAACATTCCTTTATTTGGGACTTGGTTTTATTTTGTTTGCCATAACCCCCGAACTTCCTCAATCTTTTGCACAATGTGACAGTTGCGGAAATGGTTGCGGCGGCGAAGAGGGATGTCCTGACGGTTTAGTTTGCCAAGATGGTGAATGCGTTTGTCCAGACAACTAACATTTGTTTATGAAACGTTTAGGTAATATTTGTTTTGTTATTGCACTTATTTTCTTTATTGTTGCAGGAAGTAATGTTCTGTACAGATATGGAAAAATTGTAAGCAACAAAATCTGGAAACCGCAGGTTGTTTGCGAAGTACCATTATATAATTTTGGTGCGGTAAATCTTGAAAAAGAATGTGTTCACGAATTTGTTATCAAAAATAATGGAGGTAATAACCTTGTTATTCGTAAAGTTTTGGTTGGTTGCGGTTCGTGTGTTGCAGTTGAAGATTTTACGAAAACACCAATATTTCCCCACAAAAACGGTATCGTTCGTCTTAAATTATTGATGACTCATCTCTCTGGTAAAATTTCCAAAGAGGTGCTCGTCAAAACAAATGATCCTAAAAATCCTGACTTGATTTTAACACTTGAGGCGGAAGTGATTCGTCCTGAAAAACCAGAGAACAAAGAATCTGATGACAAAGAAGTTGCGGAACAATCGCCGTGAATTGGGGAATGTATTCGTTAAGTTTAGTATATTATGAAACGTATTTTTAGATTTCTTTGTTTTAGTTCGATACCTTGTTGGGTTCTTTGGGGATTGCTCTTAATTGCCCTTTCAGTTTTTGTACCGCAATCAGAAATAACCGCGTTTCGTGAGGCGTGCTCCCGTCATGCGTGGATGCTTGGGAAACCTTTTTTACCGGCATGGGTTGCTTTACCGCAATGGCTTCTGTTTCTTTGGTGTTTCGGTAACATGTTTCTGTGGATTGTCAACCGGTATCGAAAATTCCATAACCAACCCCAACGTATGCCGTATCTGTCCGTTCCTTTTCTCGCTTTGACAATTTTTGTCTTTGTTAATTATTCCGCCCGTAACAGCGATTATCTCAAAAAACTTTACGCTCCGCGTGAATCTTTTATTCGTGATCCTGCCGCACTTAAATTGTCACGACAAAGTACTGCCGAAGACGATTCTCTTGTTGATCGTTACGAAAAAATGGCAGAGGATAAACCGGTTCGGAGTAAAATTCAGGGACGGCTTTGGAAAATTCCTGATCCAATCCGTCACAAATTTACTGAATTGCCCTACCAATATACCGGCGGAAAATACAAAAACGCAACAATAAAATATCGTCTCCGAATTCCACCCTATCTTGAGAAAGATAAAAAATATCCGCTCCTGATCTGGCTTCATGGTGTCGGCGAAAGCGGCAGTAATAACGTTTCACAATTATCCCACATGGAACCGCTCATTCCCTTCATTAACGGAGAACGTCAACGCGATTTTTTTATTCTTGCAACACAATGTCCCGCCGACAATAAACTTTGGGATCGTTCTTCGACCAAAGAAGGCAAAGGCGATGCACCGATGACGATTGCGATGGAAATTCTTGACCATGTGATTCGGCATTATCCGGTGGATGAGCAAGCGGTGAGTGTTTTGGGTTTTAGTTCGGGCGGTTATGGAGTTTGGTCGATAGGTCGTGAATTTCCAGAACGTTTTGCCGCATTGGTTCCCATTTCCTGTAACCCGCACAAAAATATGTACAAATATGTTATTAACAGCGGTACTGCTGTTTGGGTATTCAATAATGCCGGTGATAAAAGTATAGTTCATTCCCGTGTTCGTGAAGAAATCGAACAAATTCACAACAACGGAGGAACTGCCTACATGACCACTTTTGAAACAAACGGTCACGAAGCATGGCGTAACGCACTTCTTGAAACACCGCTCATTGATTGGCTGATGTGGATTCGGCGTGACGCACCGCCAGACCGTATTCCTTACGGTTTGAATCCGCCGGAACGTCCCAAACATCAAATTTTCATGCTTTTTAGATTTCCGTTTTATTTATGCGGTCTCTTACTATTCGTACCGCCAATCGCCTTGCTTTTTGAAAAAATTATCAAAGATGAAATCACCTAATAATCGTTTCGGATTTGGTCAATTACGTTTTATTATTACCGCCGTTCTCTTTTTCGCTGCCGGACTTAAAACGCATCAATTAGCAACAGTTCCATTACCGCCGCCGATACAAGGAAGTCTATTTACCCCTTTGTTGGAATTTTTGAATCATCGAGGTTTGTTGATCTTGGTAACAGAAATAGAAATTTTGTTTGCATTATTTTTATGTTCCGGTATTTGGCGTCGGTGGACTTGGCTTGTGTCTCTGTTTTGTTTTTCCGCCTTTTCTCTTATTTCAGCAATGAAAGGTTTAAGCGGAGAAGGTTCTTGCGGTTGTTTCGGAATTGTAACGGTTAATCCGTGGATTACAACAACGATTGATGTAATTTTTGTTACTTTTCTTATCGTTTTTCGCGAACATTCAAGTTTCAGTTTCAAATTTTCTGTGAATGAAAAACGAAAACTAATTTTTGTTTTGATTTTTTGGTTTGTTTTAGGTATTCCTTCCTTATTTACAATGTTATCCTTAAAACAAGTTCATGTTTCACTTGGAACAAAAATGACCGTTGCTAACGGCAGGAAAAAGATAGTTCTTGAACCGGAAAAATGGATCGGCAAAAATTTTCCGTTAATCTCACGTTTTGAACCATCCGCAAACAACGAAATCTTGAAACAAGGAACATGGACGGTTATTTTGATTCACGCCGATTGTCCAAAATGCCGTAAACTCATTACCGAAATGGAAAAGAAAACTACAATAAATGTTGCGATTATTGATATTCCGTCGTGTACTCCGGCTGTTTTACCAAAAACATCGTTACCGATTTTCAAATTGGACGAAAACAATGACTGGTTTGTTTCAACTCCTTGTATCCTAAAACTTTCTCATGGAATTTGTATTTCGGTTAATGAAAATCCGTAACTTTTGGATTACAATATTACTGTTTATTCAAGCGGTCTTACTTGCTTATCTTTCATGGGCAACAAGTCCTAATCGTACTGAAATCGGACATTTGGGAGCCGCCGCTTATTTCTGGCATACGGGCAAGTTTGATGTGTTCCACGTTAATCCGCCGCTTATCCGTATCATTGCCGGATCACCGGTTTTTCTTTTTTGTAATCCAAAATATAATCCCAAAACTTATTCACCGCTTCCCGAAAAACGTTGCGAATGGTCTCTCGGCAATTTGTTTGTTACAATAAACAAGGTTGATGATATTCGGTGTTACATGTTTCTTGCGCGGTTTGTTTGTATTCCGTTTATTTTACTTGGCGGATATTTTGGTTACCGTTTTTCATCGGAGTTATACGGTGATGCGGCAGGTTTTGTTTTTCTGATTCTGTGGACATTTTCGCCGTCTATTCTTGGTTGGGGCGCAACAATTTGTCCTGATGTTGTCGCCGCATCAATAGGAATCGTTGGGCTTTATCTGTTTTGGCATTGGTTCAAAAATCCCGATTGGCGCAACGCAATTTTTGCAGGTATTTTTCTTGGTTTGATGCCGCTCACAAAAATCACGTGGATTATTGCTCCGCCGATATGTTTTTTGTTATGGATATTGTGGACATTCTTCAACCGGAAAGAACCTACCACCGAAACAATCAAAAAAACAACTAAACCGCTATTCCGACAATTTGTTTCAATAGTCTTGATTGGTCTCTACATACTCAATATGGGTTATCTTTTCGATGGTTCGTTTCGGTTGCTGAATCAATACCGGTTTATCAGCGGTGTATTGACGAATCGTGTTGTAACTAAAAATTCTCCGGTTGAACCGGGCAACCGGTTTAAGGATTCATGGTTGGGATATATTCCGGTTCCGTTTCCTGCGGAGTTTGTTCAGGGAATAGACACGCAAAAACGTGATTTTGAACGCGGAATGGAATCTTTTGCTTGTGGTGTTTGGTCTGATCGCGGTTGGTGGTGGTATTATGGTTACGCGTTGTTACTCAAAGAACCGGTCGGAGTTTGGGGATTGCTGTTAATTGCAATAACAATAACCTGTTTCGGAAAAAACAATTTTCGTTGCCGTGATGAAATGGTTTTATTGTTACCGATGTTTTTGATTTTCATTTTTGTTAGTTCCCAAACCGGAATTTCGGCACATCCGCGTTACGTAATTATAATATTACCAATGCTTTACATTTTTTGTACAAAAGCAGTCATAAATTTTTCATTTTTTTTCAATTTTTCTTTAAAGATGAGATTTACAGGTCTTTTTAAGAAGTTTACGATACAAAAATCATGTTTGGTAATGTTCCTTATTTGGAATGTTACGAGCAGTTTACTGGTTTATCCTCATTCGTTGTCCTACTTCAATGAATTTGTTGGCGGCGTGAAAAACGGTTACAAATATTTATTGGGCAGTTGCATTGATTGGGGACAAGACGAATATGAGTTACGTGATTTGTTCCGAAAACATCCCGAAGAAAAACCGTTATACATTTCCTATTCACCGTCAATTCCATTGGGAAATCTCGGTATTCAAAGCAAAGGTGTTGTACCGGAGTTACCGGAAAGGGGTTGGATGATTATCGGAATTAATCAATTGTATAGTCGTGATAGAAAGTACATTAAATATCGTAATATTCAACCCGCGAAAAAGATAGGAGAAAGTATTTATGTATTTTATATTGAATAGATAGACATCACTCAAAATATTTTTTTCCATAAACACCATTTTAAAAATAATGGTGTTTATGGAAATTGTTCGTTTTCTTTGTTTTAGTTCGAAGCCAAGTTGGGTTCTTTGGGGATTCCTCATTATGTTTCCGTTCTATTATTGTGGTCTCTTACTATTCATACCGCCCAAAGTCATTGGTGATATCGTCGCGCAATTATTCGCCAATATAAGATTACTTTCCGCTATGTTAAATATGTTGATACAGCAATGTAAACGTAACGGTGATTGCCGTTACGTTTCTTTTTAATTAAATTCCGATGCAAGAATCAAACGAATTATTTTTAACTTCGGAACAATGTGCTAAACGGTACAATATTTCCGAACGGCATTTCAGAAAACTCGTCGATAACGGCACCATGCCCAAACCTGTGAAACTGGGGCGGTGTTCCCGATGGATAGTACGGGTACTCGAAGAATATAAATCAAATAATGTACAAAACTAATGAGACCATCACGCCGAAACTAAACATCTGAAAGTTACGGAAAATAAACTTTTTCTTTTATCCCCCCGTTGACTTTTTCGGGAAAAGAGTGAACCTGTTGATACTTACCGTTATTGGAACGGCAAGTATTGTAACAAAACTATTTTAGGAGACAAAAAAATGTCACGAGTGTACAAGAAACCATTGTATCGTCCCGTTCCCGAAAATGCAACCATTATTACGGAACATGACGGAAAGAATTACGCCTACTGGAATTGCAGCGGAAGAGCAATGCAGGCGGAAGTCGTCGAAACAAAAAATGGACGGCGAATCGTTACGGAATCAGAATTTTATATCGCACGATTCACCGACGCCAACGGACGATTCCGAGAACGCTCCACAGGATGCCGTGATCAGAGAGCCGCCGAGCATAAACTCAACACATGGCTACAGGAAATCGAAAAGGTCAAATCGGGAATTTTGTCACAAGATGAATTCGAAATCAGTAAAAGAATTTCGGATAACATTGATGACCAAATTCCTCTCTTCGAGGAATATCTGAATGCCAAAGGTGTTACGAAAGATTACCTTAAATCAACAATTTCAAAGATTACAAGAATTTGTAAATGTTGCAACTTTAAGTTGATGGCGGAACTGAACGGAACGATTCTGTTACGATGGCTCAATAAACAAGTTGCCGAAGGAATGGGGGCAAAAACACGTAATAATTATCGCGAGGTACTTATTATGATTGGGCTGATAATTATATTCAAATACCAGGAATCAAACAATTTGAAAGTGAAGAAGCACACCTCGCAACAATGTTCCACGAACTCGCTCATTGGGCGGATTACAATATTATCGGCACAAAATTTACCAACGATAAAAAATCCGTTGAGAATGCCTACGCCGAATTAGTCGCCGAACTTTCGGCATGTTTTCTTTGTAGAGCGTGTAACATTCCCAATGATTTAGAAAATCACAAAGGTTATATCGCTTCGTGGATTCAATGCATGAAAAACGATGTCAGTTATATCTGGCGCGCAAGCCGCGATGCTTCAAAAATTACCGACTATTTTTTGAAACTCGCAGGAATCGTTACGGAAGAGGAAGTTGAAACTAATGATGATACAGAATAAAAAAATTCCCGGGTGGTCGAAACAAACTGCCCAATGAATTCGTCGTAATTCATCGGGCGATTTTCTTTTTTAAAGTAAATAAAATCGGCAGATTGATTGACATTAATCCGGGTTGGTATTAAACTTATGTG
>JAITIZ010000292.1 GCA_031279215.1 Planctomycetaceae bacterium | reverse complement strand
TAGATTACAAATTTTTGAAAATAATTTTTTGTCTATTCTTCCTTTGTTTGTTTCGTTATTTACTACTCTCAAAAAATAATCCTTGAAAATCCACGATGATCGAATCTATGAGAAAATCGGTGGACGAAAATCTGCGTAAATCTGCGCAATCTGCGGACCAAAATAGACAATAACACTCCAAGGTAACAGTCTATTTTGGGCATTTTTGTTTTAATTTTTTTTTTTTTACACGAAACACACGAAATTACACGAAAAAATTGAAAACAATTATTCCACTGATATATTACGTATGAAATTATTCTGAAGGCGGCAGGCGGTCATAGGTGAAAGCCTTTTGCCGAAATGTGTTGATTGAGTTCTTTAATTTCCAGCCGTAAACGAGGAATTATTCGGACTAAAAACTGTGCGAAAAAAGCCAGTCATAGATTAGTTGGTTATCGTAAGTTTGCGTCCAAACATCATGTCCGCCGCCTTCGTAAATGGTGAAAATAATATTTTTACCGCCGGCTTGGTGAACGGCGTCAACTATTTTTTGCGACATTAAAAAAGGAATAGTTCCGTCTTTGTTGCCGTGAAAATTCCAGATTGGAATTTCGGTTAGTTTTTCTGCCCATTCCGTTTTGGCTCCGCCGCAAATGGGAACCGCAGCAGCAAATCGTTTGGGCGATTCATTCAGACACATCCATGTTCCAAACCCGCCCATACTAATTCCTGTAATATAAATCCGGCGTTTATCAATTTTGTAATTTTGTTCAATATGATCCAGCAGAAGCATGAGTTGAAGAGGCGACCATGCGAAATTGTGTTTACATTGCGGCGAAACGGCAACACATGGAAAAGTTTTATTAAATTCCGGTTTGTCGAGTAATTTGGGCGGACCGTGAACTTTAACTTTGGCGATTTCATCCGGTGTATTTCCGCGTTCTCCGGCACCGTGAAGAAATAAAAGAAGCGGAGAACCGTTTGATTTTGCCTGTGTTTCGTAATTGTGCGGTAAATAAATCCAATAACGTACGATTTCCGTTTTGGTTTGATCCAGCGGACGCGGTTCACCGATCAAGGTAATACCGTCTTTTTCGTAATTCCAGATACTCGTACTTGCCGGAAGTTCTACACTCTGAACGACCTGAATTCCCAACGGTAACGATTTTTCGGAATTGTTGTCCGTCTCTTCAGCATTCAAAAAAGACCACATGATACAAAAAATAAAACAAACGAAACAAATAAAAATTCGAAACATTTTATCTCCTTTCAAATTTTCAAAATAAAATATATTTTTGATAATTATAACAGTCGATTATGATTGGTGCAAGTCGGTCAATAAAGTAACTGTCTATTTTATTAATCGCTCAAATACCTTGTTTTAATAGTCCGCAAATTTTCACAGATTTTCACAGATTTTCGATATTCTTGGATTTTCAAGAATTATTTTTTGAGAGTACGAAATAACGAAACAAACAAAGGAAGAATAGACAAAAAAGATAGGAAATTATTTTCAAAAACCTTTTTAAAATAATCTGCAAAAATTTGCGTCATCTGCGGACGATTTGAATTATGTGGTCGTTAATAAAATAGACTGTTACTAATCCGCATCCCGCACACGCTGAAACATAACGTTGCAAGGTGTACGCACGGCTCAAAATAAATTTGAACACGGAATACACAGAAAAAAAATTAGGGCAAATTTATTTTTACACATAAATTGTAGAGACGCAATGCATTGTGTCTCTACAAATAATATTAAAAAGATTTCCCTGAAATATTGTTTTTATTTTAGGGAATAAGTTTTTCCCGAACTTTTTTCCCAACATCGATTGTTGTTTCGATAGTTTTTTTACCGGAAACTTCAATTTCGTGGGGAGTTGTTGAAAACGAGATATATTGTTTTTCGATGAGCGAATAAGTAGTCACAATATTTTTTTTACCGAAATATTTTTTCATCCATTCTTCATAATCCGGTGTTCCCATTGGAGGTGTCGGCGGGATATTCTTATCGCTTTCCCGTTCAGTTTTTGAAACAACAATCTTATATTTTCCTTGCGGAACTCCTTCGAAAAGACCATTGGTGAACGGAACAGTGGTGCCGTTTGCGTCGGTCACACCGCTTGTTCTCCAGTTTTCTGTTTTAGTAACAGGAAGGAGCGAAACCGATACACCATCAACCGGTTCACCATTTTGAGTTACGATTATTTTGCAAACCGTCAATGGCGGAATATCCGACGGAAGTGACGGACCACGTTGACAACCAATAATCAAAACAATGGAAGCAATCCAAAGAAATAAAAATCGAAACATAGTAGTTTAGTGGAAAAAGGTTAAAAATTAGGAAATAAACAAAAAAAGTGGAAGATAGAAGAGGAAATGTTAACGGCGTCGGCTTGCCCCGCGTTATCGTGTTAGCGCAGTGTGAACCCCGCCGTTAACTTTTACCCAAACAATTAATTTTACGGACTTGTGGCTTCACCGCCGTTTGGCGAGCCAAGAGATCCCCAAACACCAAACGGTGAAACTCCGCTTGTAACACAATAATCAACCCCGCCGGTCGTTTTGGAATTTATTGTATCGGAAATAAAGCGAACACTGCCGTCCCCCAATCCAACCTGAACACCACCGGGATGATAACTGCTCGCCGAAGCAATCACACGTCCATTTTCATTTTGATGACTTGATCCACCAATACAAGTAATTGAGTTCGGCGGTAAAATGGTACAAAATGCGATTCGCGGTGGAGAATGGTCCATCCAAAACGTACCGACATAGTCGGAGCCTGCAAGATTAGAATCAGTAGGATCTGTTATAGATGCATAGTTTCGTCCAGCTTGAGCCGCTAAACAAGCAGCAACAGAACAATTTGTTGATGATGTTGGTGTACCGCCTTGGCTTAGGTTGGCTCCAGCAACATAAGCCATACTTCCGATAACTCGAAGATTTCCTGTTTGTCCCATTGCTCTTTCACTAAATACGGCAGTATTAGTGGTTCCATCTATGAGGAAATTCATTCCTCGCCATTTTTTAATGGGGAAAATTCCTCGCGGATTGTCTGCAGCTACCGCATCTGCCCAATCAGCACTACAATAAACATAATTGGAACGTCCTCGTGATCCTGTTACTGGAGTCACTATTTCTGATGGACATCGAAATGGAATCGGACTTGTGTTGACCGTTTCCCTTAACGCAGGATAGTTTGTATCATCGAAAGTCCATACATAAACAGGACTTCCGCTACTTGTCGCTTTGCTTTGGGCAGCTGAGAGATAGTGGTCATACAGTGATTGTTGTTCGCAGAATGGCAGTATTGTAAATAATATACTGACACGGTATTTCCATAAATCACTGTTGTACTCAGCATAAAATGGTGAACCGCCTGCGGGGAACGAATTGTAGGTATCGTGATAATTGTGCAATGCTAAAGAAAGTTGTTTAACTTTGTTACTGCACTGCATCCGTCTTGCGGCTTCCCTCGCTGCCTGAACCGCCGGTAACAGAAGAGCGATTAATACGCCGATAATCGCAATCACCACAAGAAGTTCGACCAAGGTAAAGCCGAACGGTGAAGAACGTAGAAGTTGTAAAAAGTTTACAGGAAAGAGTTTAGAATGTGAAGAATCTCCACTATCCGTTCTCAACTTTCCACTACAGATTGCCCCCCCCCCCCTGGTTTGCCCAGTTTAACATTGGGGTTTTCGCAAAAATTTCTGCAAAAATCCCGACCAAACACATTACTACATTTTTCATGGTTAGACTCCTTATTTTATAAGGTTTCATTGAAATTGTTGCGATTCGCTCACCGCAAACAAACGGTATCCAAAACGCATCGCAACCGATTAAATTTCACAGTCTATGCAAAAAAGTTTAAACTGTCAATTAGTGTTTTCGTCTTTTTCTGGATATTTTTCAAATATTTTAAAAAATTTGGTGATATTTCGTAATTTACCACGAGTTAACGGCATGGGCTTGCCCCGCTATCTTCGGCTTGCTCAATCAAACACGAGGTGAACCCCGTCGTTAATTACTTTGGTGAAAATAAAATACGACGAAACTCCCCGCTTGCGGCACTCTCCCCTATCACTACTACTCTCAAAACTACTCTCGAATCAACGGCGTAACCGGTAAATCGAAATTCGGAACAACCAAGGATAACCGCCGCCGGCAGGATTAACACTTGGAGCCGGAAATTGCACCATGTACAACCCTTGACGTTGTAAATCTGTTTGAAGTTTCAATAAAACAGCAGGATCACGCACCATCCCATTCATTTGAATGATTCCTGAAAACCGAACATTATTTTCCAAGATTGAAAAAGACATTTGTGAAACAACCAAATCCTGGTCGTTGGGCAATACAAGAGAAAGTTCCCGCAACTCATCCAACCACACAACATTTTGAGAATCCCAATTTCTTGTTTGATATAGGACATTAAAACCGGGTTGGATTTGTTGTAGTTGTGCGGCAACTTCTTGGTGTTCTTCTTTTACCCGAACCAATTCTTCCTCCATACCGCGAACTACTTCCCGATTCCAATAATAGAAACCAAAACAACAAATACCCAATAAAAGTATTGTCAAAAACACAGACCGAAAATAATTGATTGGTTTCGGGGCTTCCTTCGGATGTAAAAAATCAATAGTGTTTTTTGAGAGAATTTGTTGCTCAAAGAGAAGTCCCAAGAGTGGAGCAAAACATCCGGGTTGATCGGGAATTGCAGTAACTTGAACACCGGAAACCCGAAACGGATTGACAACTGTAACCTCTAACTTTTGTTCGCTTAACACTTGAACCAAAGTTACCCAATCTTCTTCCGTACCAAATAAAATGATTTTTTTAATTGGTTGACCGGTTACGCGGTCATCACTGATTAACACGGTTCGTTCAATTTCGGTTGCGACTTTTTCTACAATTTCCGCAAACCGTAATTGATCCGGCAACCGAACCGACCGAACCGAAAGTATTTGTTTTCCTTCGACAAGAACAAGATCAACGTCATTCTCAACAACATGAACAACCAACGCCGGTTCAAAATCCTTGGGAACCGCTTCAGAATGAAACATCAATTCCGTAATAGTAAGCACTTTAAGCCCAATCCGTTGCGGTGAACAACTAACTGAACGAAAAGAATGAACCAATAATTGCCGATAGGACAATGGAATTGTTGCCGCTAAAATCCGGTAACTTTCCTCCGCAGTATTGCCGAGAACTACATAATCAAGAGGATCCTGTTCGGAAAAACCGGAGAGTTCCCGCAAAACCTGATTTTTCAATAAGATCGGGATTTCCTGTTCTGTGCAAGGCGGAAGTGTTTGATAGAGTAATTCGATTTTGTTTCGGTCAAGACACAGCAACAATGAACAAGAACCGATTCGTTCTTCTTTGAGAATGTTACGGAGTACAGTGATCAGATTGAGAAGTTCATTTGATTTTGAAGTTTTTTCGGAATCCGAATTGCGGTCCTTTTTCGCCGAAACATCTTCAATAGCGGCAATTCCCGTTTTTTGAACCGTTATCCCGCCTCCTCGTTGCAGAGAAGCAAGTAAATAACGACATTCGGTGTTGCTCCAGTCAACTGCCAAAAAACGCATAATTGATTGACTGTGACGAATCTGATGTCACAAAGTCTTAAAGATTAAAGATCAAGGTTGGAATCAAAACGCATTTCAACAAGTTGCCATGGATTTCCCGTTGAACCTTGTAGAGATGGTTTACGATAAAATGTAAAAGTCCAGACAACCGGATAATAATCGCATTTCAAAATATATCGAATTAAAACAATATCTTTTCCGACTGGTTTTGCCTGATAAAATTCGTAAGCATGAAATTCACCGACTTGTTTTTTTGTTTCATCCAGTTTGGTACGTATTTCCGTTACCGGAGCTGTTGAGGAACCAAGCGGACTTTGCAAGAGTAAATTGTCAAAAGCGTTTGTTGTGTTTCCGCTAATAAGGTGATCAAAAAAAGCCCTGATTTTGTCATCCAACTCTTTGTAAGAATCACCGGTAACAGGTTGGGCTCCTGCCGGACGCAACGGAACCAAAGGCAAAAACAGTAGGAATAACAACAAAATTATCCCGAAAAAAAACAAATACTCTAACCGTTGTATGTTTCGTTTACTCATTGAATCTCATATTTCGAATATCATCAATGGGAATGTCATCAATTAACAATCAAACCGTTAATTAACAATCAAACCGTTGACAATTTACAAAAAAAGAACATAATACCTAAACTTTATAATTTATACCCAATACAATATCAATAAAAGCGATTATGACGAAAACAAACCAATTGTCAAGAGACCGGTTGTAAACAGTAATTTATTGAGTTGCCGTAATAATTTGCGTGAATTATCGAAAGGTTGACAAAAAATTCTGTTGGCGGCACTAGAAACTATTAACTAAACTTGTAATTATGATAGAGCTTGGAGTTAATATTGATCACATTGCAACGGTGCGGCAGGCGCGCCGAACAGTAGAACCTGATCCGGTTTGGGCAGCGGTGACGGCAGAAGTTGGCGGAGCTGACGGAATTACAGTACATCTTCGTGAAGACCGCCGCCACATCAATGATCGTGACGTAACCATTCTTCGCGAAACAGTCCATTGTAAATTAAACCTCGAAATGGCATGTGTTGAAGAAATTGTGAAAATCGCCTGCAACATCGTTCCCAATCAAGTAACACTCGTTCCTGAACGGCGCGAAGAAATAACAACAGAAGGCGGTCTTGATGCCGCCGGTCAAAAAAATAATGTTCAGAAAATAGTTCGGCGTCTTCAAGATTGCGGTATCGTTGTCAGTTTGTTTCTCGATCCTGATTTGAAACAGATTGAAGCAGGTCTCCAAACCGGTTGTAACGCCATTGAAATTCACACAGGTTGCTACGCATTGGCAAAAAATGAATATGACCAAAAAACCGAACTCGCCCGAATTATCAATGTCGGTAAAATAATTGCCGATGCCGGTCTTCGCCTTCACGCCGGTCATGGGTTAACGTACCACAATGTGCTGCCGATTGCCGGAATTTCCAAAATGCAGGAATTAAATATCGGTCATAGTATTATTTCCCGTGCTTTTATGTCCGGTCTTCGGGAAGCTGTTGCAGAAATGAAACGCCTGATCCTGTCGGTTCAAAATAATTGAATGTTTGAAAGATAAATAATTAAGGGGGAACTTCTAAAAATTTGACGGAACTCTCTTAAAATTGTTTAAGAAAGCAAGCAATTGTATTGTAGTACCTCAACAGAATTTTTTTCCAATCATCGAACCTTTTTATCATTTAAAACGTATTAATAAAATTATCGATAAATGTGTTTGACATTTTAAAATTTCGGTTTGTTTTTTGATAAATTGTCCTTACAAAACGAAATTTTTAAAACGTACTAAATAGGAAATGGCAGAGTAACAAAATACTCAAAAAAATTAACCTTTGATAATAAAAAACTCACAAACATGAAAAAACAAACATTTATTCTTTTGTTTGCCACCGTTCTTGGTTTCATTGTAACAACCGTATCACTTTCACTCTTTTTTACAGAGGAAAAATTAACCAATGCTCAGACCATACCGTTTTTTCAAAGGTCTAAAAACGATGCGGATAAAACAAATAAAAATGCGGCAAGATATGAACAAAATAAACCGCTCGCAACATCAGAACGGAATCTGCCTATTCCCGAACACCCTTCAACACTTCCCCGTCCAGACGAAAGTCCTTTGTATGTTGAGCGTTATGCGGAGCTTATTCCCGAAGAACGAATTTCAGTACAAGTGTATGAGCGAAGTAATAAAAGTGTTGTCAATATTGATACACGAACAACGTATGTATTGTTTATTGGTGAGATTGACGAACCTGGTGCCGGTAGCGGAGTTGTTCTTGATAAAGAAGGTCATATATTGACCAATTCTCATGTTGTCAGCAAAGTCGATTCTGTGATGGTTACTTTTTTCAATGGTGAATCTTATCCGGCAACAATTGTTGGCGAGGACCCGATAACAGATTTAGCGGTATTGAAAGTCCATGCACCGGCACAAGACCTTTATCCGGTAACACTTGCGGATTCTTCACGTTTGTTGGTTGGTCAAAAGATATTTGCGATTGGTAATCCGTTTGGTTTGGAGCGTACATTAACGAGCGGTTTGATTTCGAGTTTGAACCGGTCAATCCCCAGTCGGATTGAAGCTCGTTCAATTAAAGGTTTGATTCAGATTGACGCCGCAATCAATCCAGGTAATTCCGGCGGAGCATTACTTGATACGCAGGGACGAATGATTGGTATTAACACGGCAATTGCAAGTCAAAGCGGAGGTTCACACGGAGTCGGTTTCGCAATTCCGGCAAATACTGTTTCCAGAATTGTTCCTCAACTAATCAAAAACGGTAAAGTTATTCGGGGTGAAATTGGAATTGCTTCGGTGCGGGTTATTGAACAAAATTCTGTTCGCGGGTTATTGGTGCGGTCACTTGAACCCGGCGGTGCGGCTGTCAAAGCAGGATTACGCGGCCCCAAAATTACAAAATTACGCGCTTTTCAAGGAGCTTTTGCAATTGAGGGAGGATCGAAAATTGATTGGTCTGCTGCCGATATTATTGTCGGTATCAATGGTATCGAAACAAAAAAAGCAGATGATTTTACTGCTGTTATTGATGAACACAAACCCGGTGATCGAATCCAATTAGATGTCCTCCGCGACGGAAAACGAATCCAAATACCAATCATTCTTGAATAAACAAATTAAGATAATATACCTCTTCACACTTGACAATTCGTTTTTTGACAGAATCAACAGATTTTGATGGAGTCAACAGTGCAATGAGGTAATCTATAATCTCTTATGTTTTCTTAGTCCCGCAGGGACGAGAGAGTAGTTGAGAGTGTTACAGGCGGATACTACTTAAACGACAATAATTCCGCATGCGACACTATCCACTATCAACTCCCAACTATCAACTACTCTCAACCCCCCTAACGGGGTTAAGAGCGAAAAACGAAAATTCCACTGATAGATTGCGCAATGAGTATATTTGAGTATATTTTCATCGGAAATTTTATTTTTAGTGCATTTCACGTCCGCCGGTGATATTGATTGCTTGTCCGGTCATGTAAGCGGCACGGTTACCGGCTAAAAAGCAAGTTACATTAACCACATCTTCAATCGCAGCAAGACGCCCCATTGGAACTTTTGTCGTAAAGATTTTGACGATCTCTTCATGCGGCATTTTCATATTATCAACATAGTCGGCGGAAACATTGTTCCAAACGCCGGTCGCTTCGGTAATTCCCGGACAAACACAATTGACTCGAATATTCTGTTTGGCAACTTCATAAGCAAGAGCTTGGGTCAATGTGATAACCGCTCCTTTAGCGGAACTGTACGCACTCATTAACGCCGAACCGGTTTTACCGGACTTACTTGAAAAATTGACGATTGAGCCATGCCCTTGCGATTTCATGATCGGCATCACTTCTTTAATAAACAAAAATGTTCCTTTGACATTGACCGCAAAAACAAAATCCCATGTTTCTTCGGAGATTTCTTCAATCTTGCCCCCTTTTCCCGTAACACCGGCAACATTGATTAAAACATCAATATTTGTTCCAAATTCTTTCTGACAAGATTTTATCACAGCATTAACCTGCTCTGCTTTGGTACAATCAGCCGCTAATGCCCGACTATTTGTTCCGAATTGGGCGACAATCGTATTGAGTTTCGACTGATCCAAATCGGTCAGAAATACCTTGCCGTCTTCTTCGATAACACGCTGCGCAATACCTTGACCAATAGTTCCGGTCGCACCGGTAATCAAAACAACTTTATTTGAAAATTCCATAGTTTTTCCTGTAAATTTTTTTGAAATAAAATAAAAAAAATTACAAATAATGAATAGTACACAAACAAATTAAATAGACTACTGGGAACTTCTAAAAACATCAGGAATGCAGTCGTCTCGACTGCACATTGCCTATAAAAAGTGCAGGCGAGACGCCTGCGTTCCTAAAAAAATGAGTTTTTAGAAGTTCCCTACTATAAATATTCCGTTTGTGTAACTATTCACTATCCGCTAAATTACGTAAATCACGCTTCATCCCAGCATTTTTTGAGATATTCGACTGATTTTGGAACTTCAACCGTTTTATCGCCGTCCACGCCGCATTCAAAACTTACAAATTCGGCATAACCGATATATTTAAGTCCCCGCATCACTTTAACATGACAATGATTATCTTGACCGGGTAAACGTCTTTTGGTACCGTTACCGAGATGAATATGTTTTACAAATTCTCCTCCGGCAATAATTGCAGCCATATCATCGGGTTCTTCGGTGTACATGTGGTAAGTATCGCCAAGCACCGCAACCCCAGGAACTCCCGCATCTTTCACAATTTGAGCCGCATCACCAACCTGCCGCAAGAACCATGCCTCACCGCGCCGTAAAGGTTCAAGAATGATATGTGTTTTGTGTTCGGCAGCAAAGGGACCAAGTTCTTTGAGCATAGCAATAGTCAATTCACGAATACGCCAATTGGGACGATCCGGTTTACCGGTTGCCGGAACGTAAACAACTCCAGTGGCTCCAAGTGTACCAGCTCTTTCGAGTTGTACTTTTAGTTCGTCGAAACCTTGCTTGCGTTTTTCGGGGTCTTCGTCGGTTAATTTGTTACCGAAGGAACCAATACAGATTGAAACAATTCGTAAACCGGCATCGTCAGCGCGTTTTTTCCAATCCAAATAATTATCATCAAGTCTTCCGATTTCAACAGCTTCAAAACCGTTTTGTTTCATCCATTTGAGTTTTTCTTCATTGTTGCCGCCGGGGATGATACCGAGTTGGCTGCAAAACCGAAGTTTGGCTTTGGCTCGCTGATCACCGGGAACAGAACCGGATTCAGCTGCATAGAGCAATGATGAAGAAGAAACAGAAATCGTTGACGCAACACCAACTGTTGCTGCTGTCGCCAAAAAATTACGTCGTTGCATAAAATTTCTCCTAAAATGTGTGGAAAGAATTTTTTTGAAAAAAATTGAAAAAACTTTGTTCAATCAAAAACAACTTTGGAACATTATACCGATCCCAAAAACAAACTCAACAGAGCCTCGCCATACCACAAAAAAATTATTCCACTGATATATTACGAATTTCTTTTGGTATTTCGTGTAACCGGATTATAAAAACTTTTTTTTCAACAAGTTTTTTTGTAATACAATTTGTGCCGATTTCACGATTTTCGAAAGTATCCGCTATAAATTTTTTACGTGAATGCCCAACCAATAACGGTGCCTCAAGATCGTGAAACCGTTCCATATTTTCAATGAGTTTCCAATTATGTTCTGTTGTCTTACCAAACCCTAACCCCGGATCAACAGCAATTCGTTCCGCTTCTATTCCGGCATTGATGAGTTCTTTTCTACGGCGTTTGAGAATTTCAAACACGTCTTCGACAACATTATTGTATTGCGGATTGAGTTGCATAGTTTTTGGCGTGCCTTGAGAGTGCATCACACAATACCCTGCTCCGGTTTCCTGAAGTACATGGAGCATTGCCGGAGTTGTTTCTGGTGAAACGTCGTTGATTATTTCCGCTCCGGCTTGAATTGTTTCGGCGGCGACTTGCGGTTTTGTTGTATCAATAGAAATGGGGATTGGTTTGTGTTTGGGCATTGCCTCAACAATTGCCGTAACAACCGGAAGAACACGCCGGAGTTCCTCCCCTACTCCAACCCCGTCAGAACCGGGACGAGTACTCTCACCGCCAATATCAAGAATACCCGCCCCTTCCGCAATCAATCGTAATGCACGATCAACCGCCGCCGAACTCTCAAAATAACTCCCGCCATCAGAAAAACTGTCCGGTGTTACATTGATAATACCCATAAAAACCGCTCGTCCATTAAAATATAATGTTTGTGTTCGCAGTTTCCAGGTTTGAATTGGATTGGTCATTATTAAAATTGAATTTCATAACTAATGTATAAAAGTAGATTAGGAATATCCAAAGTGTATAGAATGAAGTTAAGGTTGACAAGTATATGACAAGTATATCTGTCTGATTGTTTCGGAATTGGGGAGGCAGTCTGTCCGCAGATTTTTTCGGATTTTCGCGGATAAATAATAGTAGGCAATATTTTGCCGAAGTACGGCACCGGTTAATATTTTTCCGATTCCAACAGGAAATGTCCTTTGTGTTTCCAATGTTTCTTTGAATTGCGATAAATTGCGGTTTCACAAATTCCGTAATTATTCAGTAGCATTTTTTATGAATGAATGAGAGACGATTGTCTAGGTTGGGGGAATATTATATACTGAAAGCCGTTTTAGTATCATATTTTATTGTAATCGGTAAAATATTGAAATTTATATTGTGATGATGATGATTGTGTTTCGTGTAATCGGGCTTATTTTGTTTGATTTACGTTATTAGAATTTTCCCTATTTTGGTTTCCTATTTTTATTTTTTTTTGCTATGCTGATTCGTATGGAATTAACCCGAATAGTCATCACCGAAATGAATAGTCAACAGGTATTGGTTTTGCGTGAAGTCAACGGTACACGTGAATTACCGATTGTTATTGGAATTATTGAGGCAACCATAATTGACCGCCGCGTGAAACGAATCGCATCACCAAGACCCTTAACACACGATTTATTGTGTAACACTATCGAAATACTTGGCGGAAAAATTCAAGATATTTTCATTCATCGTTTTGAAGAGCAGACTTATTTTGCTGCATTACGGGTGATTTGCGGTAACGAATTGATTGAAATTGACAGTCGTCCTTCCGATGCGATTGCTGTTGCTGTTTCGTTTGATCCATTTCTTCCTATTTTGGTTCACGAAGAAGTTCTCAATCAGGTAATCAATATCGCCACAGAATAACTACAACTTTTATAATCTATCAGTGGAATTTTTATTTTTTATCTTAGCCCCGCTAGGGGCGTTAATATTATAGCCCGCCCCAACGGGGTGGGTTTAAGTTCCCCCTCCCATCCTAACGCCCTTTCAGAGCTGCTATGGTTGTGATCTACAATTATTCCACTGATATATTACATTTTTAGAAGTTACCTAAAATAATATTACAAAATAACGGAAATTTTGTTGAAATATCACTAAATTTTTAAAATATTTTAAAAAATTTCCAGAAAAAGACGAAACCCTTAATTGACAGTTTAAACTTTTTTGATAAACTGTGAAACTTAATTGGTTGCGATTTGCTTTTTTTGCCGCTTGTTTTGTGACAAACGAATCGCGGTTATTTCAATGAAACCTTATAAAATAAGGAGTCTGACAATGAAAAATGTAGTAACGTGTTTGGTCGGGATTTTTGCAGAATTTTTTGCGAAAAGCCCAATGTTAAAATGGGTAAATCAGGGGGGGGGGGGCACTCTGTAGTGGAAAGTTGATAACGGATAGTGGAGAGTATTCGGTTTTCCGTCACTATTCGTCAAAGTTCCCAACTCTTTTTCGCTCTTCATCGTTCGGCTTTACATTGGTTGAACTTCTTGTGGTCATTGCGATTATTGGTGTGTTAATTGCTCTTCTGTTACCGGCGGTACAGGCAGCTCGCGAGGCGGCAAGACGATCTCAATGTACCAACAACATGAAACAGTATCTGATAGGAGTCCATAACTATCACGATACCAATACTTCGTTACCAGCCAGCCGTTGCCAAACTCCATTGAACAATCACTATGACTGTTCAATAAATTTTGTGTTGTTTCCATTTGTGGAACAGCAGGCTGCTTATGAGACAACTATTCATGGTTTTTCAACATTTACCCCAACTCCCTCTATTACCAATTCGCCGGCAATGAATGACGTTTCATTTAAGGCGTTTGGCTGTCCTTCTGATCCCTATTTCGGAATATGTTGGCCAATTTCGGGTGGAAATCCGATTTCACGGAGTAACATTGTGTACAGTGCTGCTGATACAATTATGCGAAACAATTACTACGCATCAGGGACTTCGAAACCGGGAAATGCCGATTATGATGCAGCTTCGAACCGTGCACCTTTTTCACCATTCATGTGGAAAGAACTCGGTGCAGTTAACGATGGTACATCAAATACGATTGCGATTAGTGAAACCGCAACTCCCAAAGAGACCAGCGATAATACCATACGGGGCGGTATTGCTACAAATTGCGGTTCAGGTATTCATACCAATCCCAAAACAAACTGTTTAGATAAACGTGATCCGGCAAATCCTAATTATTTTAAGTCCGCCGTAACCCCCTATTCGTTACGTGGTGTAAGAATAGATCGAGGAAAACTTGTTTTTAATGGTTTTAGTACAATTCTTCCGCCTAATTCGCCAAGTTGCGCTGTCAACAGTGGAGATACTCAGAATGACGGTTATGGTTTGATGTCATCATCAAGTTATCATTCCGGCGGTGTCAATGCAGGTTTTCTTGATGGTAGTGTTCATTTTGTCCAGGACGGAATCAATTGCGGTAATTTAAGTACCGCGCCGCTCCGTACAGGAACAAGTCCTTTTGGTGTTTGGGGTGCCGCCGGTTCCATCAACGGCGGTGAAAGTACGTCACTTAATCAATAAATTTAACCATGAACAAATATTTTTTCTTTCCTATCATTGGCTTTGTAATCACGATTGCCGGTTGTGTCAACAACGATTCCCGACCGGCAGATATGCCTAAACTTGTTTCGTGTACCGTAACAATTTTGAGTGAAGGACAACCGCTTCCCAATGTCGAGGTTGATTTTCACAGTGCCGATCCCAATTTCAAATGGCAAGCCGGCGCAACAACAGACGCTAATGGCGTTGCAAAAATGGTTACGTACAGCCGTTATTTCGGTGCAGTGGAAGGTGAATATGCCGTTACAGTTACAAAACTGGAACGGGAAACTTTCGATCCGGAACATCCGCCGAAACTGGTTAAGGTATTTACATTGACCGATCCTCAATACATCGATCCAAAAACAACTCCGTTAAAAATTAAAGTTTCCGGTAAAACGGTTCAATCGTTTGATGTCGGTAAAACAGGAAAAACTGTTCTCCGGCAGGAAGACGCCCAATAATCGCAGTAGGAAATCATAAAATCGGCTATCACTGACAAACCGTCAGTTAAATAACTCTTACGGAAAACGGTTGCCGATTCAAAGATAAAAACGAACCGGTTTTCAAATATACAGTAATGACCGTAATCAAAACATATCAACCTAATTACCGCTCATTCCCAAGAATGAACCATTCATTCCCAAGAATGAACCGCTCATTCCCAAGAATGAACCATTCATTCCCAAGAATGAGCCGTTCATTCCCAAGAATGAGCCGCTCATTCCCAAGAATGAACCGCTCATTCCCAAGAATGAACCGTTCATTCCCAAGAATGAGCCGTTCATTCCCAAGAATGAACCGTTCATTCCCAAGAATGAGCCGTTCATTCCCAAGAATGAGCCGTTCATTCCCAAGAATGAACCATTCATTCCCAAGAATGAGCCGTTCATTCCCAAGAATGAGCCGTTCATTCCCAAGAATGAACCATTCATTCCCAAGAA
>JAITIZ010000289.1 GCA_031279215.1 Planctomycetaceae bacterium | reverse complement strand
CCGCGCATTGTGTAATTCAGCGCAATTTTGCGAACGGTTCCGTCTACGTTATTTCCGAGTGTTGTTACCGCATCGGTAATTGGTCGGCGATAAGAATCGTACGAAAACGTATTTATATTACCGTTTTGATCGGTTTTCGTTTTAGGATTACCGTCCAAATAATAATTTATTTTCACCTGATCGGTTCCATTGGAATTGGTATCAGACGAATCAGGATAAATTGCCGATGTTTGCAAAGAGGCGTTGTACAAATCTTCATAAAAATATTGTGTAACTTGATTACCGGTTGTCGGGTTAATAGCGGTTATTGTAAGTTCATTGTCAAGACCGTCGTAGGAACATTGAATTTCAACGTTTTCATCTGATTCGATTCCGCCATTTACCGGATTGTCAAGCATTTTTGTTATTCGTTCTAATGCATCGTAAAAAATCTGTTTGACAATTCCTTTCGGATCAATTGTACTCTCCACGCGTCCTGCTGTTGGCGTAGTCCCTCAATCTTGTGAATAAGCATTAGTTTAATTATTAATATTTAAATTCTTTCGGGCAAACACACTCTGGCGTTTCCTTTACGTCTGGTTGAATATCCTTCGGATAATTGTACTGATTTAAAATATCAATACTATTGATAACGGCATAAGGAAGTTCTATGGAGTCTTTCTTTTTTGAATTTCTGTCTTCAACTTCAATTTTTACATGATACTTTCCTGGATATAGTTTTTGCAATCTAAAAAAAGCAGAAAATTGTTTATCTCTAATAAAATCTTTATTAGAGTACGATTTTTCAACATTTTCTATTTCTAAACCTTGTTCTGAATATTGTGTAAACTTTACCAACATATCAATTTCACCATTTTCATTAACTTCAAAACCATTCACTTGAAAATTGACAAAGGGATATGAATCAGTAACTTTAGGTAACGTAAAAACTGTAGGGAAAATAATAGAAGTTTTGGATGATGAATTTGTTGTATCTATAAAACAAAAAAATACATTTTTCAACCTAAATGTATTTGGCGAAACAATAGTAAAATAAAGTTTATCGTCACCGGACATGCCACTAATTTTATCTTGAATTGCCAATTTTAATACATAATTACCTTCTGAAAGAATAGACATTTCCGGTAAAATCATCATAAAAGTTAGTATCTGAAAAGTGGAATCTTGAGAAACATCAGGATTGATACATAAAAATCGATTTCCTTCACTGTAGGGAGAAATTGTATCTATTAATGTTGTTTCTTTTTCATCAAAAATACTTACTGTTATTTCAATCTGTTCTCGTGTTTGTCCCTGTGGAAATCCCGAAACGGTAATAAAACCAGCAATGGCTTCACCTGCCAAACACTTCCGATGATTATTGGATGTGTTACACTGATGTGACCATTGTATTGTAACAGAAAGTTTGTTTGCCTCTGTCTGCTTATCATCAATCTCTTCAGAAAAACTAAAAGCTGATGACAATGCACCAACAAACAAACTTAAAAATAACAATGTAATATATTTTATTAATATTCTCATAGAAAATTATTTTTGTTAGGGAGTTGAAAATGGTAATACGACCAATTTTTGACAAATAAGACTATTACTAATTATTTTCTTCTGGTTTTATTTCAGTCATTTTTTTACTTTTGGTTGAAGATTTTTTGGATAATTGTACTGATTTAACATATCAATACTGTTAATAACAGCATAAGGAAGTTCTATTGAGTCCCACTTTTTTGAATTGCGGTCTTCAACTTCAATTTTTACACGACCATAGCCAGGGCATAATTTAGGTAATAAAAGCAATCCAGGGAATGGCTTATCCTTAATAAAATCTTTACCGGTGTACGATTTTTCATAATTCCATACTTCAACTCCCTTTTCTGAATATTGTGTCAATTTTACACACACATCAATATCGTTATCTTTATTCACCTCAAGACCATTCACCTGAAAACGGATTGCTGGAATTCGATGACCTATTGGTATTGCAAAAACAGGCGGTTGAAGGTCAGAAAAATTTTTCTCTTGATTTATTTTATCTTGTGAGAGCGTATTCGTTGCGATAACACCCAAGTTTACATTTATCAATTTGAGTGTATTAGGAGAAACAATAGCAAAATAAAGTTTATCTTCACCGGGCAAACCACTGATTTCATCCTGAATTGTCAATTTTAATACATAATTACCTTCTGAAAGAATAGATAATTCTGGCAAAACCATATAAAAAGTCCATATCTTAAAAGCAGAACCCTTCAGAACATTGGGATTGACATATAAAGAATCAATTCCAATAGAAATTGTTGGGACAGTGTGTATTATCTTTTCTTCTTTTTCATCATAAATACTCACCACTATTCCAAGTTCATTGCTATTTTGTTTTAATGGAAATCCAGATATGGTGATAAAACCATAAACTCCTTCACCTGCCAAAAATGTCCGATGGCGATCTGGACTGTTACACTGATGTGACCATTGAAAACTAACAGGCAGTTTGTTTTTCTCTGCTTGTAGATTGCTAATCTCTTCAGAAAAACTAAATACTGATAACTGTATGCCAACAAACAAAATTAAAAATAACAGTAAAATATATTTTATTGATACGTTCATAATATATGATTTTGGGTTAGAGGTTAAAATGGAACACACATATAATCGTTACGGTTAAACAGAATTTTTTGAGATAACTTAATGTTTAATCTTTACACAAAACTTTTATAAGAACCAATTTATACATACCAAGAGTTCTTCTGTTTTTATAAAATTTGTCCCACAATTTAATTATTATATTCGATAATTTTAAGTTATTTCAAATTTTCTGAACAATTGCCACTTCTTGATGTACCTAAGGCATTTTCTCGATATGTACGTAATATTTTATGAGTTCTAAATAAAAGATAAATTGCAATATAAAAATTATAAGGAATCAATAATCCCAATATTATTAGTATTTGTAATATAAAATTTACATGAAGTAAACGGGATAGCTTCCATAATACATAGGTGTTGAATGTCGATAATAAAAAATAGACAGTATTTATCAAAGCTATGTTGTTAGGTAGTGTATGAAAATTATCATCAAAAAATTCTTCAGGAATATATGCCAGTGCAAAGCCAGGTATAAGCTTTAAAAAAAAAGAAACAATGAAAAGAAATCGCATTTTCTTTATATTGTATATTTCTGTTTTTGTATAATTATTCATTTTAAAAATTTAAAATAAGTAAAAGCAACTATCCAACCATGTTCAGAAAACTTGTCTCTAAAGAGAACTTCTAAAAACCTAAATTTTTACTCAAAAAATATTCGCAACCCCTTATTTTTTAAGGACAAGATTTTTAGAAGTTCCCTAAACATATATTTCTTTATTATTGCACATAAAACACCAATCTATTTATGACGGTAAAATTTTTGTTCTTCCATAATAATTGTTCATTAAATCTATATGAATAGTTACATTTTTTATAACTTCACAAATAGTTACTGATATTATTTATTAGGATTGGGAATGTATTGTCCACCATTACAATACCCATCATCTGTCCATATCCAATCTGGCTCTTCAATATTGGGTTCTTCAGTAACAGGTGGTGAAACCGTTGATGGTGGAGGGTTTGTTTGTTGTTGTATAATTGCTTCTATAATTTGTTCTGTGGTAATTTCTGCTCCAACATTTAAGGTTTCATCAGTAAAAATTGATCCTAAAAGAGTACCCCCAATCATAGACACTGGTGATGAAATTATACCATTGACTTCTAGGACGGCTCCTCCTACCGTTATAATGACATTCATCGTAGTTGCAGGTGGAGGCATGGATGGTAGAGATGGAAGTTGAATATCCCCATGTCCACAACCTAAAGAATGAACTCCCTGTTGGCAAAGGTTTTGCTGCATCGCAATAGGACCATATTCTGGAAAAAATGGTAAACTATATGTAATATCCAACCCAATTGGATCCGCCAAGATTTCTGGTTGGTTATTAACGTACCGATACAGATTAACATCTCCGGCATTATAACCCAATGGATCAACTGTTGTAAAACGTCCGATAACCGGATGATAATATCGATTACGATAATACATTAATCCTGGTTCTTTGTCAAGACGGCGGGAAGTAAACAGAAAATCCCAATCATATTGTGAAGTGGTTTTTACTGAAAAATCGGGATTCAAATAAGTTACTTTACCAAATGCATCGTAACGATAACGTTCTTTGACTTCGCCGGTTGAATCTATGATCGCAATAATGTTGTTGTTCGGATCGGTCAATGGATATAAACATTCTTCTCCGCGTTCACGCATGACAAGATC